>JAGWWA010000018.1 GCA_018970605.1 Planctomycetota bacterium
CGAGAGTCAGCGAGGGGCTGCCCGTGCCCAGGAGCCGGCGTTGCTGACGAGCGCAGCCATGGATGGCGGAGCGAAGTCAGCATCGAGCGAGCGAAGGCCCGGAGGGCCGTAGCGAGCGTCCGGCGATGGGCACGGGCAGCCCTGAGCGGCGCGGAGGTGCCAGCATGCCCCCATCGCTTAAGCGATTGGGCTTCCTGAGTCCGTAGCGAGCATCCGGCGATGGGCACGGGGAGCCCCGAGCCCGACGTGTGACCCGTATCAGGCAGCCTTCGACGTGGGGCGGGTGGCGGCGCGGCCGGGGCCGATCGTCCGACGCACCACCCACGTGGGCCGGCCCTGGGCTTCCCGGTAGCCGCGAACGACATATTCGCCGACGATCGCCACGGCGGCCGTCTGCACGGCGGTCGCGAGCGCGACGACGGCCGTGATCGCCGCCAGCGAGGGACCGGGCTGCGCAGTGGATGAGCCCCACCACGTCGTGACGGCGACGGCTATGCCACCAAGTCCGACGGCTGACAGTGCCGCCGCCGCCAGCCAGGTGAGCCGCACGGGGGCGTCGGACGAGAGGATCAGCGCATCGCCCGCGAGTTTGAGGAGTTTCCACGGGGAATACTTCGTGGCCCCGGCGACGCGGGCGTGACGGTCGTACCAGACGGGTTCGTGGCGGAATCCGGCCCAGGGGACGAGGCTCCGCAGGTAGCGGCGCTTCTCGGGGAGCGCGACGACCGCATCAGCCACGGCGCGGTCGATGAGCTTGAAGTCACCCGTATCGACCGGCATGGGGTACGGGATCATCCGCGCGAAGAGCCTGTGGAAGAGGCTCGCGGTGACGAGTTTGAACTTCGTCTCGCCCTCGCGGGAGTTTCGCCTCCCGTAGGCCACGTCAACGCCCTCCCGCCAACGCCGAACCATCTCGGGGATCACCTCGGGTGGATCCTGGAGGTCGGCGTCGGTGATCACGATCGCGTCGCCGCGGGCGGCCGCCAGGCCGGCCGACATCGCCGCCTGCTGGCCGAAGTTTCGGGCGAGTTCGATCACCGCGACCCGCGGGTCACGGGCCGCGATCGCCTCGAGCCGTCGGAGGGTGCCGTCACGGCTCCCGTCGTCGATGTAGATGATCTCGAAGTCGAGCCCGGTGGCGGGGAGCACGGCGGCGAGCCGGGCATGCGTCGCCTCGATCACCTCTTCCTCGTTGTGGCAGGGGATCACCACCGAGAGCAGTCCATGGACGGGCCGCTCGGCCGCGGTTCTACGGAACACCGGGCTGTGGCCGTCGCCGCCATTGGCGGCCGTGGGGAAGGCGTGGTCGCTCATCGCTTGGGCTCCTCGTCGTCGAGCGTAGCGGTCCGCGGCGCAGCCTCGGTCAGCCTGCCCACGGCGAGCAGGTCGTGCGGTCGGAACACGGGGCGTGTCCGGCCGACGATGCCAAACCCGGGCGGCACCGCCGATTCGATCGCGGCATACCTGTCTTCAGGGATCAGGAGCAGCGTGTCTGGTGCGGAGCGGAAAAACTCCGCCACCGCCGCGACGCTGCCGTCGCCGAGCCGTGTCACCGGGTGACGCGCGTAGAACACGACGTTCGGGCTGGAGACGAGGTAGGTGCCGAGGCGGGCCGATTCGCGGCCACGTTGGACGTGTTGCACGAAGCCAGGCAGCGTGTTTGCCGCCGCGAGCCGCGTCTGGGCCGGTCCGACGGCCAGGGCGGCGTAGACCAGTCCCGTGACGGTGAATGCTGCCACGGCCTCGAGCGGCCGGCGCGTCGCCAGCATCCAGCAGGCGGCGGTGCCGATGATCGGGACGATTCCCACGGCCGCAGCCGACTCCGCCCCAGGGATGCCGAAGCGGGTGGCGACGATCACCGTCACCGCGGTGGCCACGCCTCCGAAGGCCAGCGATGCCAGGCCGGTGGCCATCCATCGCGGGTGCGGCCAATGGCCAGTCGCGGCCTTTCGTGCCGCATCGACGGCGATGATCGCCACCAGGAATGCGGCGGCGGGATAGGCCGGCAGCACGTAGTTGGGGAGCTTGGTGGCGGCGGCCGAGAATCCGCCGACCCAGACGGCCAGCCAGACGAGGGACAGGAGCGTGACGGCGGCGTTGACGCCGGAGATCGTGCCCTTCGCGAGTCGCCACATCGCGATGACCAGGGCGAACGGCAGGAAGCACGACCACGGATAGAAGCCGACCAGCATGGTGAGCGGGTGGAACAGCGCGCCGCCGCTGTGCTTTTCCATCGGGGCCATGAAGCGGCCGACGTTGTGGACGAAGAAAAATCCGCTCGTCCACGCACCGTCGGTGCGGAGGGTCACCGCCACGTACCACGGCGCCGCCGCCGCAAGGGCACAGAGCGTGAGCGTGAGCGGCCGCAGGCACCACAGTGCATCGAGCGCCGCAGGGACGGCCTTGCCGGCGAGGCGTCGGATGTCCAAGCCTGCAGCGCCCCGGTCGGTCGTGCGGGCCCGCATCGCCAGACACCATGCCCATGGGCCGAGCACCGCGAGCGGTCCGACGAAGCCGATCGGTCCCTTGCAGACGACGGCCAGGCCGAGCAACAGGCCGGCAGTCGCGGCCGTTGTCAGGGAGCACGTCTGCAGGCGGCCGGCGGGCCCCGGCATGATCGACTCCGCCACGAGCAGCGTGGCCCAAGCGGTCAGGGCGGTGAGGATGGCGTCCGGCGTGGCGGCATGCGCCTCGATCGAGACCAGCAGGCAGCCGACGTAGGCGAGCGCCGCGACGACCCCCGTGGTGTCGTCGAACCAGCGGCGGCCGGCACGAAAGAGCGCCACTGCCGTCAGGAGCGTGGCGATGACGGAGGGTAGCCGGGCCGCGAACTCGTTGACCCCGAAGACCTTCATGCAGGCGGCCATGCACCAGTGCATGAGCACCGGCTTGTCCACCGCCAGTTCGCCGTTGAACATCGGAACCACCCAGTCGCCGGTCTCAACCATCGACCTCGCGATCGCCGCAAAGCGGGCCTCGTCCTCGTCCCACAGCGGCGCGGGCGCGGTCGCGACGGCGAGCGTCGCCAGGGCGCCGAGCAGCACGAGGAGCAGGGCACGGTTCCAGCTGGGCATCGGAATGGTTCCTGGACGGTATTCTGGACGGTAACGAAGCGAGGCGGTGGAGAAGACGGTGTCGAAGAAGGACGTTCTCGCGGTCAGCGTCGGGCTGGCGCCAGCGCCGGCTCGGCCGCCAGCGTTGGCTCGGCCGCCAGCCGCGCCGGCGGCTCGTCATCCCTGGGGCCCAGCAGCAGCATGTGCCGCGCGGATGGGAAGCTTGTCGCAGTCCGCAGCACGCCATAGTCCGGTGGCAGCGCCGCCGTCACCTGCTTTTCGAAGCGGGCATCGACCACAAGGTGCGCTCGCGGGTTTTCGGCGATGAAGGCGGCCACGTCTCCCGGTTCGGCGAGTTCTTCCACCGCGCCGCACGTCGTGATGCGGCCCGCGTAGAAGGCCACGCTCGCCGGTGCCCTGAGCGTCGCGATCGGCACGGCCGCATCGTGTCGGTGTCGCAGACCGGCGACGAGATCCCGGGTACCGGCTACGTGGCCGACGGCCGATGGTCCGGTGGCGAACAGGAGCGCCACCGTGCCGCAGGCCGTCGCCGCCCAGGCGGAGGTCGCGGCAATCCGCGACGAAAGCGACTGGCAGGCCCAGGCCGCGGCGGCGCCGGCGATCGGCACGAGTCCGATCAGGCCGAGCCACTCGGCACCGGGGGCGATGCGATGCGTCACGATCGGCAAGCCGATCGCCATGGCGACGCCCGAGATACCGAGCAGCATCCACGCCACCCGCATCCAGCGGTCGGTCGTCGCCGCCGGCCGGCGGATCCACTCCGCCACGAAATGCCCGACGGCCATGGCGATCGCCGGGTAGGCCGGCCAGACATAGCCAGGCAGCTTCGTGCCCGAGAGAGACAACGGCAGCACCCAGGCGGCGATCCAGCACACCGCCAACCGCATGCCGACCGCGTCGCGGGTCGCCCGCGCGGCGTGCCCGGCGACCAGTGCCGAGGCCATCGACCACGGGAACGTGCCGAGCAGGATGACGAGGGGGAAGTAGAGCAACGGTGATCCGGAATGACCCTCCATCGGCGCGGCGAAGCGGCCGACGTTGTGCACCAGGAGGAATCCCCGCAGCCATTCGCCATCGGTTCTCGCCGTGACCGCCCCATACCAGGGAGCTGCGACCACGAATGCGGAGGCACACACGAGGAGCGGCTTGATCGCGTGGATGGCCGTGCAGCTCGTCGAGGCGAGCCGCCCAGCGAGCGGGCCGATTCGACCCGGGTCGAGCCAGGCCTGCCACCAGCAGAACGCGCCGAGGCCCGCGAGCGGACCCAGCAGGCCGATCGGTCCTTTGGCGAGCATGGCGAGTCCGCAGGCCGCCCCGACGCAGGCCGCCGTGGCCGGAGAGAGGGCGATGGGGCCGTCCCGCCAGCCGCGGCCATCGTTCGTGGGGTGGCACGTCCCGCGGACGAACATCCAGAGGGACAGCGTGGTGCAGAACACGAGCGCCGCATCGGGCGTGGCGGCCCTCCCGCCCACTGCCGTCCACAGGCAGGTGGCCATGACGATGCCGGCCCAGAGCCCGACGTCCGGCCGGAAGACCCGTCCGGCGATCAGGCCCGTCAGCAGGCAGGTGCCGATCGTGAGCACGGCCGATGCGAGACGGGCCCCGGTCTCGTTCACGCCGGCGACGGCAAAGCCGGCGAGCTGCAGCCAGTTCACGAGCGCCGGCTTCTCCACCCGCAGGCGGCCGTTGAGGGTGGGAACGATCCAGTCACCACTGGCGTGCATCGCGAGGCTGCAGGCCGCGTTTCGTGGCTCGTCGTCGTCCCAGAGCGGGGCGCCGCCGAGGTTGGGCAGCAGCACGATCGCCGCCAGAGCCGCGATGGCCAGGCCGGATGAGCGTGTGATCGGCATGACAGGGGCCCGATGGAGGTGGCGGCCGGCCGCGAAGACGGCCCCCCGGCGGATTGCGGGGGCGGGAGAGTAGGTGCCGGAGCGGGCGCGGGTCAAGCCGTCACGAAGAGAGCAAAAGCGGGCGAATTCTCCGCATTTCCAGCCGGTTGACCGACCCCGGGGGACGGGTATGTTCAAGCATCGCCGCAGGGGCCATCTGAATGGCCGACGCGGGTCCGCACGCGGCCGGAGGCCGAATAGTTGGCAGACGAACAGAACCCCCCGGCAGACGGTGACGAGAGCCCCGACACGCGACCCGAGCAAGACGGACTGCGCGACATTTCCGGCGGTCGGCTCATCGAACTCCCGATCGAGCAGGAGCTCAAGGACAGCTACCTCACCTACGCGATGAGCGTGATCGTGAGCCGGGCCCTGCCCGACGTTCGCGACGGGCTCAAGCCCTCGCAGCGGCGGATTCTGGTCGCGATGAACGACCTCAACCTCTCGCCGGGCGCCTCCCGGGTGAAGTGCGCCAAGATCTCCGGCGACACCAGCGGCAACTACCACCCGCACGGCGAGAGCGTGATCTATCCGACGCTCGTCCGCATGGCCCAGGAATGGAACATGCGGCACGTGCTCATCGACAAGCAGGGCAACTTCGGTTCGATCGCGGGCCTGCCCGCCGCCGCCATGCGATACACGGAGGCGCGGCTCTCGCCGATCGCGGCGATGATGCTCGACGATCTCGACCTCGACACGGTCGACTACGTGCCGAGCTACGACGAGCGAAACACCGAGCCGGTCGTGCTGCCGAGCCGGTTTCCCAACCTGCTCGTCAACGGCGCCGGCGGCATCGCGGTCGGCATGGCCACGAGCATCCCGCCCCACAACCTCGCCGAGGTCTGCCGGGCCCTCGTCGCCCTGATCGACAATCCCGCCGTGTCGATGGGCGAGCTGCTGCAGATCGTGCCCGGCCCCGACTTCCCGACCGGCGGCATCGTGATGGGCCGTGAGGCCCTCGTTCGCGGTTACATGACCGGCCGCTCCACGATCACGCTCCGGGCTCGGGCCCACGTGGAGGAGTTCGGCAAGAACCGTCACCGGATCGTGGTCACGGAGATTCCCTACCAGCAGACGCGCGACGCGATCGAGGAGAAGATCGCGGAACTCGTCAACGACGACCGCATCAAGGGAATTTCCGCAATCCGCAACGAGAGCGACCTCAAGGAGCCGGTGCGGCTGATCCTGGAGCTCAAGCGGGACGCCGACCCCGACGTCGTCCTCAACCAGCTTTACCAGTTCTCGCCGCTGCAGACGTCGTTCTCGCTGATCTTCCTGGCGCTCGTCGACGGCAAGCCGCGGATCCTTTCCTTCAAGAACATGCTGGAGGAGTTCCTCCGGCACCGCTCGGCGGTCATCCGCCGCCGGACGCAGCACCTTCTCGCCCGGGCCCGCAGCCGCAAGCACACCCTCGAGGGGCTGCTCGTGGCGCTGGCGAACATCGACGAGGTGATTCGCATCATCCGCTCGTCGAAGTCGCAGGCGGAGGCCAAGGAGCGGCTCTGTCAGCTGCAGGCGCCGGCGGCGCTGCTCGAGCGGGCGCTTGGGTCCGACGGCTTCGCCATCCTCCAGGAGGAGCGGGGCGTCGCGGAGACCTACGGGCTCTCGCCGGTCCAGGCCGACGCCATCCTGCGGCTCACCCTCGGCCAGCTCGTGAACCTCGAGCAGGAAAAGCTCGGCGGCGAGCATCGGGAGCTTCTCGCCAAGATCGGCGAGTTCCGCCGGATCCTCTCCAGCGAGGCCAACATCAAGGCCCTCATCCGCACGGAACTCACCGAGCTTGAAGCCAAGCACGGCGACGAGCGGCGGACGGAGATCAGCGGCGAGGCGGGTGACATCCGCGACATGGCGGAACTGATCACCGAGGCGACGATGGTGGTCACGATCACCCGCTCCGGGTACGTGAAGCGGACGGCCGCCGACGTCTACCGGGCCCAGCGACGCGGCGGCAAGGGGCTCACCGGCGCGCGGACCGACGAGGAGGACCCGATCGAGCATCTGTTCGTGGCCAGCACCCACGACTGGCTGCTGGTCTTCACGACGCTCGGGAAGGTGTTTTCGATGCGGGTCTTCGAACTGCCGGAGCTGGCGCGCGATGCCAAGGGGCGGGCGCTCGTGAACCTGCTGGAGTTCGAGCAGGGCGAGAAGGTGGCCGACTGCCGTGCGGTGGGCGGCTTCGAGGACCCCAACCAGTTCCTGATGCTCGCCACCCGCAGCGGCGTGGTGAAGAAGACCGCCCTGGAGCAGTATCGTCGTCGGCGGACGAAGGGGCTGATCGCGGTCAAGCTCCGCGACGGCGACGAGCTCGTGGATGCCGTGATCACGAAGCCCGGCGACGAGCTGGTCCTGTCGACCGCGAAGGGCATGGCGATCCGCTTCCCCGAGTCGGATGCGAGGCCCATGGGCCGCGACACGAGCGGGGTTCGCGGCATCAAGCTCGGTGCCGGTGACCGGCTCGTCGGCATGGTGGTGGCGGATCCCGACGCCACGCTGCTCACGGTCTGCGAGAACGGGTACGGAAAGCGGACGCCGTTCGGCGCCGGCACGCCGGTGTCGGGGCCCGCGCCCGGCGAAGATGGCGACGAGGCCGCCGTCGAGCCGGAAGCCGGCGAGACCGCCGGCGACGAGGCCGAAGGGGATGCGAGTTCGAGCGGGGCGCGGTATCGCACCCAGCGTCGTGGCGGCAAGGGCATCCGTGACATCAAGGCGACCGCCCGCAACGGCTCGGTCGTTTCGATCGTCTCCGTGCGCGACGACGACCAGGTGCTGATGATGACCGCCCGCGGCAAGATTCAGCGGGTGAACGTGCGTGAGATCCGTCCCATGGGCCGCAACACCCAGGGCGTGCGGATCATGCGGGTTGACGACGGCGACGCGCTGGCGGCCGTGGTGCCCGTGCCGCCGAGCGAGCAGGAAGAGGCCGACGCCCCGCCGCCGGCCGATGCCTGAAACGGCCGCAGCTTTTTGATCAGTCCCGGAACGAAGGGTCATGCCATGAAGATCGCGGTCGTCGGAACCGGCTACGTGGGGTTGGTGACGGGCACCTGTTTTGCCGACAGCGGCAACTCCGTCACCTGTCTCGACATCAACGCCGACAAGATCGCGCGGCTCAATCGCGGTGAGATCCCGATCTACGAGCCCGGGCTCGAGGAACTCGTGCAGCGGAACGCCAAGGCCGGCCGGCTGCGGTTCACCACCGACACGGCCGAGGCGATCGGCGGCGCGGAAGTGGTGTTTCTGGCGGTCGGCACGCCCCCTGCCGCCGACGGTTCGGCCGATCTGTCGGCGCTCTGGAAGGTCGTCGAGTCGATCGGGCCGCATCTCGACCCCCATGCCGTCGTCGTGACCAAGAGCACGGTGCCGGTGGGGACGTGTGCGGGCATCGAGCGGCGGTTGAAGGCGGCGCTCGGCCGCGACTGCCGCGTCGCCAGCAACCCGGAGTTTCTCAAGGAAGGGGCGGCGATCGAGGACTTCCAGAAGCCCGATCGCGTCGTCGTCGGCGTGCGTTCGCCCGACGTGGGCGAGATCCTGAAGACGCTCTACGCCCCCTTCCTGCGCACCGAAAACCCGTTCCTCGCGATGTCGCCCGAGAGTTCGGAGATGACGAAGTACGTGGCCAACGCCCTGCTCGCCACGAAGATCAGCTTCATCAACGAGGTGGCGAACCTCTGCGAGCGGATGGAGGCCGACATCGACGACGTCCGTCGCGGCATCGGCCACGACAGCCGGATCGGATTCGCGTTTCTGTTTCCGGGGGCGGGCTACGGTGGCAGCTGCTTCCCGAAGGACGTGCAGGCGCTGGCGTCGATGGCCCGCAGCCAGGGACTCAGCCCGCGGATCCTGGCGGCTGTCCACGAGACGAATCTCGCCCAGAAGCAGGTGCTCGGCGAGAAGATCGACGCCCACTTCGGCGGCGACCTCGCGGGGAAGAAGATCGCCGTGTGGGGGTTGGCGTTCAAGCCGCGGACCGATGACGTCCGTGACGCCCCGGCGATCGACCTGATCGAGCGGCTCCTGGCAGGTGGCGCGACGGTGAGCGTGTACGACCCCGAGGCGATGGACAACGTCAGGGCGATCTACGGCAGCCGGCTCACCTACGCGGACGGAAGCCTCGAGGCGATCGACGGCGCCGACTGTTTGGCGATCGTGACGGAGTGGGGCGACTTCCGCAGGCCCGACTTCGATGCGATGGCCTCGAGGATGCGGGCGAAGGTGATCTTCGACGGCCGCAACCTCTACTCGCCTCGCGAGATGAAGGGCCGCGGCTTCGCCTACCACGCCATCGGGAAGGCGCCGGTCTGATACGGGTCACGCTGGGGCCTGATTCAAGCCGTCCGGCCGGAAGGCCGCGGCGGCGCGCCGCTCCGGGCTGCCTACGCCCTCTCGCTGGACGTTCGTCTCGGCCCTCCAGGCCTCGACTCACTGCACGTCCGCTGCGCTTCGCCGGGCACCGATCCGCCGCAGGCGGATTGGTCGTGGCTGCGCTTGCTTCCATAGCCCGCTCGAGGGCATAGGCAGCCCTTCGCTGCCCCCTTGGAGCAGCCGTTTTCAGGCGGCGGGCTACCAACGGTGGAGACGGAGCCTTTTGGCGGTTCGCCCCACGCCTTACGGCGTGGGGCTTCTACGGCAGTCGTGGAAGCCGACTGGCCGTCAGTCCCGTGAGGGGGATCCTTCACGGCGGTTTGACACGCCGGGTGGGGCAGGGTTCAATCTTCGCGCATGGGAACGTTCCAGGCGATCCGTCCCTGCGGTCGCCGTCCAGGCCGAACCCCGGCCTCATTCCTCTCTTATTCCGGAGCGTCTTGATCGTGAAGCGACCAGTCATCCACGCGTCCATCGCCGTCTCGATTCTCGCCCTCATCTCGCTCGCCGGCTGCGGCGGTGCTCCCGTGAATCCTGAGGCTCCTCCCTCCGGCTTTACGGGCAATCTCTTCTACGCGCTCTGGTGGCTGGTCGGCATGGGCGGCTCCGCCCTCGCGCTCTTTCAGGCGTGGCAGTTCTTCCAGTGGATGGAGGCGCAGCCGGCCGGCACGCAGAAGATGATCGACATCGCCGGGTACGTCCGGACGGGCGCCGACGCCTACCTCAAGCAGCAGTACAAGGTGGTGGGCTGGGCCTTCCTCGCCATCTGCGTCCTGCTGATGTGGATGGCGCTTGGCCTCGGTGTCCAGAGTCTCTGGGTGCCGTTCGCCTTCCTTTCGGGCGGTTTCTTCTCCGGCCTCGCCGGCTGGTTCGGCATGAAGACGGCCACGCTGGCGAGCAACCGCACCGCCGCCGGCGCGGAGCGTTCGCTCAACGAGGGGCTTCAGATCGCCTTCCGCTCGGGCGCCGTGATGGGGCTCACGGTCGTCGGTCTCGGCCTGCTCGACATCCTGCTGTGGTTCTTCATCCTCTACTGGCTGGTGCCGATGCTCGGCTTCAAGCCACTCTCGCTCGAGGAGATCACGGTCACCATGCTCTGCTTTGGCATGGGGGCGAGCACGCAGGCCCTCTTCGCCCGCGTCGGCGGCGGCATCTTCACCAAGGCGGCCGACGTCGGCGCCGACCTCGTGGGCAAGGTGGAGCACTCGATCCCCGAGGACGACCCGCGGAATCCTGCCACGATCGCCGACAACGTGGGTGACAACGTGGGCGACGTCGCCGGCATGGGCGCGGATCTCTACGAGAGCTACTGCGGCTCGATCCTGGCGACCGCAGCCCTGGGCGTGGCCGCCTTCACGGGTGATGGGGCGATGCAGCTCAACGCCGTTTTCCTGCCGATGGCCATCGCGGCGGTCGGCACGCTCCTCTCCGTCTGGGGCATCTACCAGGTTCGCACCCAGGAAGACTCCTCGCAGAAGGCCCTCCTCGCCGCCCTCGCCAAGGGGATCAACTTCTCGACCGTGGCGATCGTGGTCGCCACCTTCGCCATCACGTTCCTCCTGATGCGGGGCTTCTCCCATCTCGGCATCGCCGTGTCGGTGATCGTGGGCCTCGTCGCCGGCTGGCTCATCGGCAAGTGGACGGAGTACGCCACGAGCAACGAATACGCCCCGACCAAGGAGCTCGCCGACCAGGCCCTGACCGGTCCGGCGACGATCATCATCGGCGGCGTCGCGGAGGGCATGCTCTCCACCTGGGCTCCGGTGCTGATCACGGGCGCCGCCACGCTCCTCGCCTTCGGGTTCGCCAACGGCTTCAACTTCTCCGATCCCAACCAGTTCGCTCTCGGTCTCTACGGCGTCGGCATCGCCGCGGTCGGGATGCTCTCCACCCTCGGCATCACGCTGGCGACGGATGCCTACGGGCCGATCGCCGACAACGCCGGCGGCAACGCCCAGATGGCTGGCCTGCCCGAGATCGTTCGGGAGCGGACCGACGCCCTCGACGCCCTCGGCAACACGACCGCCGCCACGGGGAAGGGCTTCGCGATCGGCTCGGCGGCGCTGACGGCGCTGGCGCTGCTGGCCGCCTACGTCGAGGAGGTGCGGATCGGGTTCGATCGCTGGGGCCACTCCGCCGTCGTCACCCGCGACGGCGTGCAGGAGGTGGCGGCCGGCGGCAGCAAACTGGCGGCTGGCGACTGGATGAAACTGGCCGACCGTCTCGTCGTGTCGGTCGGCGACAAGGCCGAAAGCAACCGCGTCTTCATGGTTCTCGATCCTGCGGTTCTCGACGGCCGGAAGGGGCGGGACGGCAAGGAGATTCTCCCGGCTGCGGTCGAGGGCCTGTCGGGGGCCGTCCGCAACTCGGTCGCCAAGACGGCGCCGACGGCGGAACTGGTCCAGCGGCTCGCCAACGAGAATCGGATCGTGGACGTGAAGAAGGCCACGATGCAGGACTACATGCGGTTCTACGACGTCACGCTCATGAACCCGAAGGTGCTCGTCGGCATGTTCGTGGGGGCGATGAGCGTGTTCGTGTTCTGCGCCCTGACGATGAAGGCCGTGGGCCGGGCGGCGAAGGGCATGGTGGAAGAGGTTCGCCGCCAGTTCCGCGAGAAGCCGGGCATCATGGAGGGGACCGAGCTGCCCGACTATGCGGCCCCCGTGGCAATCAGCACCAAGGCCGCCCAGAAGGAAATGGTGCTGCCGTCGGTGCTGGCGCTCGCCGTGCCGGTGGTCACCGGGCTTCTGCTGGGCGTCAGCGGCGTGCTCGGCCTGCTCGTCGGCGGCCTGACGACCGGGTTCTGCGTGGCCGTGTTCATGGCCAACGCCGGCGGCGCCTGGGACAACGCCAAGAAGCACATCGAGAGCGGCGTGCACGGGGGCAAGGGGAGCGACGCCCACAAGGCGGCCGTCGTGGGCGACACGGTGGGCGATCCCTTCAAGGACACCAGCGGCCCGAGCCTCAACATCCTCGTGAAGCTCATGAGCATGGTGAGCGTGGTGGTGGCCGGCCTCGTGGTGCGATACTCGCTCGAGGCGCTGGGGATCTTCTGAGCGGGTCGATCGCGGGTCGGGTCAGTCGGTCCGGGCGTTTGGTTGGCGAACTCGCGAGCAGGGCCCCGCGGCCGGCGGGAGACATGCTCGGACCTGGCGGCATTTGTGATTTCTAGGCTCTGACGGAATGTCGGAGTCTTGTGTCCACACATGTCACCAGGTCCTGTGCGTGCCCCCCGACCGACCGCTCCTCCGTGTGCGGTGACGAACGGGCCAGCAGTTTCGGCGGAGTGGGTCGGGGGAACGCGCAGGAGACGGTGACACTTGCGGACATTGGACTTGGCTCTACCGTTGGGGCATCGAACTCGCAAGTGCCGCCGGCTCCGAGCATTTCACCGCCCGCTCCGAATGGGCTCCTGCATCCCCTGAGCCGATTCCCTCGATTCTGACCCCACGATGCAACCCGGATTCGCATTCGAGATCGCGGCGACGGACGGTTCGGCGCGGGCGGGAACGCTCACGACGCCGCACGGCAGCGTGCCCACGCCCCTGTTCATGCCGGTGGCCACGCTCGCCAGCGTGAAGGGCGTCGATATCGGCCGCGTTCGCGAGACGGGGGCCGGCATGGTGCTCTCCAATGCCTACCACCTCCACCTGCGGCCCGGCGAGGAGCTGGTCGAGCAGGCGGGGGGCGTGGCGGCGTTCATGGGATGGAACGGTCCCACGCTCACCGACTCCGGCGGCTTTCAGGTCTTCAGCCTTGCACGGCAGGTGAGGGTCACCGAGGCCGGCGCCTTTTTTCGGTCGCACATCGACGGCCGTGCCGTGGAGTTCACGCCCGAGAACTCGATGCGGATCCAGGAGCGGATCGGCGCGGATGTCGCCATGCAGATGGATCACGTCGTCGCCCTGCCTGCCGAGCGGTCGGTGGTCGAGGACGCGATGCGGCGGTCGCTCCGCTGGGCCGAACGGTGTCGGGCGGCGCACAGGCGATCGGATCAGGCACTCTTCGGGATCGTGCAGGGCGGCCTGGATCCGGAACTCCGGCAGGAGAGCGCCGAGGGGCTGAGGGCGCTCGGGTTTCCCGGCTATGCCGTCGGCGGCTTGTCGGTGGGGGAGGGGCCCGAGGCGATGGTGGCGGCGCTGCATGCGACCATGCCCCACCTCCCTGCGAATCGTCCGCGCTACCTCATGGGGGTTGGCCAGCCGGACGACATCATGGCGGCCGTCGCCGCCGGCATCGACATGTTCGACTGTGTGCTGCCCACGCGGTGCGGCCGCAACTCGCTGGTCTACACGTTCGCCGGGCAGGTGCGGCTGCGGAACGCCAGGCATGCGGCGGACGAGCGGCCGCTCGAGGAAGGCTGCCCCTGCATCGCCTGTCGGCACGGTCGGCGGTATCTTCGGCACCTGTTCCTGGCGGGTGAGATGCTGGGGCCGGTGCTGGCGTCGATCCACAACCTCACCTTCTATCAGCGGCTCGTTGCCAGGCTGCGAGACGCGATCGTGGCAGGCTCGCTTCCGACCGTGGTGGCGGAACTCCGCCGGGGCATGGCCGCCGGGGATGACCGCGGCACCGGCTCCTGACCGGGAATGCGTGGCGTCCGGTCGTGACGCACCGCCCTTGTCGCTCGCGCGCTAGGACCACTACATTTTCGGGCTTGGCATGACGGGGTTCCTCCCGGACCGTCGCCGTTTTTCAGCCGGATGGCCGCATGACCGCACTCCTGAGCACCGTTCTCCCCCTGCCGAAGGCCGTGGCGGCGGTGTGTCTTGCGCAGGCGGCCGATCGCCCCGAACCGCCCTTCGCGCTGCAGTATCTGCCGCTGATCGCCATCGCGGCGGCGGCCTACCTGCTCCTGTTTCGGCCTGAGCGGGAGCGGATGAAGAAGCAGCAGGAGTTGCTCGGGGCCGTCAAGAAGAATGACCGCGTGGTGACCTCGTCTGGCATCTACGGAACGGTCGCCAGCGTCGATCGGGACGCGGACCGGGTGACGCTCAAGATCGACGAATCATCGAACGCAAAACTCACCGTGACGCTCTCGAGCCTGGCGAGGGTGTTGCGTGACGACACCGCCGGCGGAGACGACGGCGGTGGCTGAGCGGACCCGCGGTCGCAGGGCACCGCCAAGACCGAGACACGGATTGAGACACGGATTCAGGAACGGGATTGAGGCATGAACATGTCGAGCATCACAGTGGGCATCATCGCACAGGCCATGGCATCCGCCGCGGCGACCGAGACAGCCGTGCCGTGGTGGCGCGAGAGTTGGGCCATGTGGGGCATCGCGCTGCTCACGCTGGCGGTGCCGATGTTCGTTGCGCGGCTGATCGCGGGGGCCCTGCGGGCGTCCGACATGTGGGGCCGGATCGCCACCGTGCTCGTCGCGCTCACCGCCGGCTTGGTGATCTGCCGGCTGGGCTGGCCTCCGCGGCTGGGCATCGATCTCAAGGGCGGCCTGATCCTCGTGTACGAAGTGGACAACTCCAAGCAATCGGCGGCTCGGGCCGACGATGCGATTCGCCGCGTGGAAGGCATCCTCAAGTCACAGGACGGGTCCCAAGGCACGGTCCGCCGTCGGCAGGGAGGCGGGCTGACGGTACGGCTGGCGACGGCCGACACGCGGGCCCGCGAGGCGTTCACCGCGGCGGTCAAGGGAGCGGAGTTCGACCGGGTGCAGGTCCGCGAGTCCGCTCGCCGCGAAGCCGACGACGCCCTCGAAATCGACTACGACGTCGTCGCCGAGGCTTCCCCCGTGGCCATGGACAAGCTCGTCGCGGCCGTGAGCCGCCGCGTGAATCCGGGCGGCCAAAAGGAGGTCACCGTGCGTCAGTACGGCCTGGACCAGATCGAGGTGATCATCCCCGAGGTGGAGCAGTCGGAGGTCGATCTGATCAAGCGGGTGGTGTCGAGCGCCGGCGTGCTGGAGTTCCGGATCCTGGCCAACCGCGACGACGCCCGCCACCGGGCGGCGATCACGCTCGCCGAGAAGACCGCGGGCCAGACCGTCCGTCAGGGCGACGAGACCCTCGCCCGTTGGGTGCAGGTTGACGTCAAGAAGATGGATCCGACGGGCGATCGCCGGCTGGTGACGCGGGAGAATGCCGACGGCGGCAGGGAGATCCTGGTGATCAACGACCCGTTCAACGTCACCGGTGGCGATCTCGGCCGCGTGAGCCCGAGCCTCGACGAGAGCCTCGCGCCGTGCGTGAACTTCACGTTCACGTCCAAGGGCGCGCCTCGGTTCGGGCTGCTCACGGGTCGCAACCTTCCCGATCCGGCGAACGGGCTCGAGAGCCGCCTGGGAATCCTGCTCGACGACGTCGTCCAGTCGGCGCCCTCGATCAGGAGCACCATCACCTCGTTCGGCCAGATCACTGGAAACTTCAAGCAACCGGAAGTCGATTTTCTCGTCGAGGTCCTCAACGCCGGAAGCCTTCCGGCAGCCCTCCGCAGCGAGCCGATCAGCGAGCAGCGGATCAGTTCCCAGCTCGGCGACGACACGATCAAGTCGGCCCGTCTCGCGATGATCCTCGCGACCCTGCTCGTACTCACCTTCATGCTGGCCTACTACCGCTTCTCCGGTTTCGTGGCCGACCTCGCGGTGCTCCTCAATATCATCCTTGTCGTGGCGGTGATGGTCTCCTTCAAGGCGGCATTCACCCTCGCCGGCCTCGCCGGCCTCGTGCTCTCGGTGGGCATGGCGGTCGATGCCAACGTGCTGATCTACGAGCGGATGCGCGAGGAGATGGATCGCGGTGCGGCCGTGAGGATGGCGATCCGCAACGGGTTTGCCCGCGCGTTCTCAACGATCGTCGACTCCAACCTCACCACCCTGATCACCGCGGTCGTGCTGTTCGCGATCGGCACCGACCAGCTCAAGGGGTTCGCGGTCACGCTGTTTTTCGGCCTGCTCCTGAACCTCTTCACCGCCGTGTTCTGCTCGCGGGTGGTGTTCGACCTCGCCGAGCGGAACCGCTGGATCACGACGCTCTCGATGGCCCGGATCTTCGGCCAGCCGAACTTCCAGTTCGTGAAGTGGATGAAGCCGGCGATCATCGGCTCGCTGCTCTTCATCCTTGCCGGCCTGGCCGCCGCCTGGCACCGTGGCCAGGGCCTGTTCGACATCGATTTCACCGGCGGCACGAGCGTGCAGGTGGAGTTCAAGCCCGACCAGCCGTTGGGAATCGCCGAGGTCCGCGATGCCGTGGCGTCGCTGAAGGATGCGGCGGTGAGTGCCGTGACGACGCCGGGGTCGGCCCCGGACCTGCGGTACAAGATCGACACGTCGCTCCGCGGCGCCGACGCCGGCGAGGTTGAGTCGCGGATCCGTGACCTGTTTCCGGGGCGGCTTGCGACCTACGGCATGGATATCCTGGACGTCGCGTCGCGGCCACGCGATGCCGCCAAGGAGCCGGCTGCGGAGGCCCGGACCGTGACGGCGGCCACGCTGAGGTTTCCACAGAAGATCAGCCGTGTCACGCTTCGCGAGAACGTCAAGCGGGCGCTCGAGAAGGAGCAGATCGGCGACGCCGACTTCGAACTCTCGTCGGCCGATCCGGGGGCTGCGTCCGGCCGGGCGTGCAGCGACTGGACGCTGACGACCACGCTCGATCCGGCGTCGACCCGCGGGATTCTCGAGAGCGTCAAGGCGAAGCTCGCCGAGACGCCCGTCTACCTCGCGGCCAACGCGATCGGCGGCAAGGTCGCCGGCAACACGCAGCTCACGGCCGTCTACGCGCTGCTGGCCAGCCTGCTGATGATCGTGCTCTACGTCTGGGTTCGCTTCCAAAACGTGGCGTTCGGTCTGGCGGCGGTGATCGCGCTGGCCCACGACGTGCTTGTCGCGGTGGCCTGCCTTGCCCTGAGCACCTACGTGGCCCCGTACCTCGGCTGGGCGCTCGTCGACGACTTCAAGATCAGTCTCGATGTCGTCGCCGCCCTCCTGACGATCATCGGCTTCTCGATCAACGACACGATCGTGATCTTTGACCGGTTGCGTGAGCTGCGCGGGAAGGGGCGATACGTGACCGCCGCCATGGTGGACAAGGCGGTCAACCAGACGCTGAGCCGGACGATCCTGACGTCGGGCACGGCCTTCCTTGCCACGCTGATTCTCTACGCGGTCGGCGGCCAGGGAATCCACGCCTTCGCCTTCACGATGCTCGTCGGCATCATCGTGGGTTCCTACAGCACGATCTACATCGCCTCCCCGATCGTGCTCTGGCTGCAGCACGCGTTCTCCGGCGAGGAGCGGCCGGCGCGGAGCGGGGCGGCCACGACCGCCTGAGGCCTGCGGCCGACGGCGAGGTGCAGTTGCAGCGATTCTGCTCGGGGGGGGCCATGGGCAAACCCTGCGGAACGTGCCGGACGATCGGCCGCCCTCGCCGGTGATGAAGGTTGCGGGACCCTCCCGCAGTCGGCGCAGTCGGCGGCCCGGGGGCATGGTTGCCTGGCGACGCATGCGGCCGGCATCCGTCGCACTCGAGGCGAGGGCGACGTGGGCAGGCTTGCAAGCGGTGTGCGGTTTCTCGTCGGCATCGGCATGATCGCCGCGGGCGTGACGCTGGCGGTTCCCGCAGGGCGGCTCGCAGCCGAGGCCTGGACGGCGGCCCACCCGTCTGCCGCCGCGACCGGCGGTGTGCCGTCTCAACCGCCCGCGATTCTCCCGAATGTGCCGCCGCCGGCCGTGCCCGCCGCCGGGCCGGACGCCTGGCTCGTCCCCGAAGAGTCCCTGCCGCCGCCGGTCGCGCCGCGGGCCGACTACGCGCCGCCACCCGCGCCCGATCGGCTCCCGCCGGTTCCAGCGGCGGCGGTGGTTCAGGCACCGGACATGAACGGCACGTACCGTTCCACGCTGCAGGTGCCGCCTCCGCCGCTCCTCGATGCACAGGCTCCCCCTCCGGCCATGGCTGCCTGGGCGGCCCCTTCGCCCGCACAGTCGCCGGCGGCGCCTGGGGTCGTCACCGCGGCGGAGCCAGCCGCCTCGACGTACGTCATTCGCGATGGAGATGACCTCGCCTCGATATCGGCACGGTTTTACGGCCACCCGGCCGCGGCGGCGGCACTCTGGGCCGCAAACCGAGACCTGATTCCGAATCCCGACCTGCTGCCCATAGGAGCCGAGATCAGACTCCCACCACCGTGGGCCGTTCCCGGGATCGCCTCGTCGCAACCGGTCGGCGTTCGATCGATCGAGCCTCCGCCAACGGGTGTGTCGCCACGGCACGTCGAGGCTCTCCCCGCCTCGGCAGCCTGGCTCGAGGGTCGACAGCCTCCGCCACCTGCCGCCGTTCGATCGGGCCCTACGGCCAGCACGGTGCGTCTCGCCCCCGGCGAAACGCTCGAGACCCTGGCTGAACGGTTCTATGGCGATCGTCGTGCCGCGATGAGGATCTGGGAGGCCAACCGCGACCGGCTCCGCAGTCCCGAACTCGCCGTCCCGGGAATGGAACTCCGCCTGCCCTAACACGCGTCACGCGCGATCCTGAGGCGATTCTGCGGCGGTGTCACTCCGCCAGGAAGCCCCGAGCGGGAGCGAGGGGATCATGCGTGGCGGCGAGCGACGCGTGCCGATCCGCGGAGCCGTTCCCGTCGCTTCCGCTCCGGGCTTTGAGGGTTCCGTGGAAAAACCCGCGAGGATCACGTGTGACACGTCGAAGGCGACCCCCACGTGGTCGAGAGACGTTCACGACTCGTGGGGTCCCCGAGGAGGTGCCGGGTGTCAACCTGCACGGGCATTCCGCGTCGGGCCGGGATCCCGCGGCGGCGTTTCTGGCAGGATCATTTCCGGGCGCGGGCGGCCCGCATCTGCACGAATCCAGGGATCAGCGCCATCGGGTCGATCGATCGGGTCCGCTGATCGGCTGTCTTCGTGGTCGCAAGCTGGTCGCCCGATTTCCCGGCCGGGTGGTCGATCAGGATCAGGGACGCCTCTCCGGGCTTGCGGGGCGAGCCTTCGCGATCACGGCTGTCGTGCCAATCGTCCTTGCGAGAGACCTTCATCTGCTTGAAGAGGGTCCTCGCGTCGCGGTCGTCAGCACCGGCGACGAACACCACAGGCATGCTGGTGCCGGGCTTTCGCTCGTCGTAGGGAAGAGCGTTCCTCGTGAGGGCGGGAGCGATCGCGAATCCCTTCGTCGCTATCTCAGGGCTGATCATCACGAGTCCTGCGACCTCCCGCCCCTGCGGGCCGCTGGCGATGTCGGGCCAGGCAGCGTCAGCTGACACCCAGTGGGCAGCCACGATCGCACCCAGGCCGGAGCCGACGACGAACAGCGGCGCCCGCGGCAGCGAACGGTCTTCGTCTCGCTTCTGCTGGCTGACGATCCAGTTTCGGACGCACTCGACATCGCCCCGGATTCCCGACTGATCCCGGACGCTTCCGCCGCGGGAGGCGGCCATCATCTCGAAATCGGGCTTTTTCAGCGACTTGAAGGCGTCGTCCCTCTTTCGATCGCCGGGCTTTCCTGGGGGCTCTGAGTCGCCGTGGCCGCGGAGATCCGGAGCGACGACGATGCATTTCGCCGCCTGCAACGCCTTGGCCAGCGGTTCGACGCTGGCATGGGAACCACCCAGATCGTGCAGAAGAATGACGATTCCTTGGGGAGTCGCGTCGTCCGGGATCCGGTAGCACCAGATCGGGATCGTCCAGCCGTCGCTGGTCGTGACCGTGTCCTCGTCGATGGTGTCCTTGGGGGTGGCGGGCGCGGGAGCCGGTGCCGGAGCGGCTGTCGGCTGGGCGTGGGCCGCGGACGTGAGGGCCAGCAGCAAGGCGAGCGGGGCGGACAGACGTGACGGCAGGCGGAGGAGGCCACGAATCATGGGTTCAACTCAGGAGGCGGGAAACAACAAGACCCCGGCCGAAGCCGGCGGCACCGATCGAGGCGACACCGATATAGAATAGATACCAAAGGGTGAGATTTTCCACCGGCCGGTCGATGGAACCATGGTCCGGCGGCGAGGCGATCGAGGAGCGGGCATGGCCGTGCTGGAGTCCGCAAAACGCTGGTGGCAGGAGCAGGCGGGCGACGAGGAAATCCCGCTCGACGGCAACGCTTCAGCCTGGGGGGTGAGCCTTGTCATCCACGTCGTGCTGTTGCTGGGAATGGCCCTGATCGGCATCCGGAAGTTCGAGCCACCGTCGAACGTGATCAGCATCGTGGCCCCGGCGGACGCGATCGAGGACGACGTGGTCGTCGCGCCGGAGATGGTGGTGGGGCCGGAAGAGTCATCGGCCGCAGCATCTGACGCGGAGAATCTCGACGTCGCAGCGGCCATCGCTCCGGTGATCGCCGACCAGCCGGTCGTCACGGTGGACGTGGTGGAGGCCCCCGAGGGCGAGATCGCCACCGCACCGCTCGACCTGCCGCCGACCGCCGAGGAACTCGGCGAGTTCCTGCAGACCGGACGCAGCGGCAGCGGGGACACCGGCGTGGGCACGGCCGGCACGGCAGGTGCCGTCGACCGTCTCACGCTGGAGATCGCCGCGTCACTGCAGCAACGGCCGACCATCGTCTGCTGGGTTTTCGACCAGTCGGTCAGCCTCGCCGGTCAGCGTCGCGAGATCGCCAGGCGCCTGGATCGCGTCTTCGAGGAACTTGGCGTTGCCGATCATGGGTTGAACCACAACGAACTGCTGAACCTCGTGTTTGCCTACGGGCAGAAGGTCACCGCCGTCATCAAGGAGCCGACGGAGGAGACGGCGCCGGTGATTGCGGCGATCGACTCGATTCCGGTCGATGAGTCGGGCGTCGAGATGACGTTCACCGCGATCGCCGAGGCGGCCAAGCGAGCCAAGCAGGCCAGGGCTTCCAAGTCGAAGCACAACGTGATGATCATCGCCTTCACGGACGAAGTGGGCAATGACCAGCAGATTGCCGACGAGGTGGCCGCCTTGTGCCGCGCCCAGGCGATGCCGGTCTATGTGGTGGGCGTTCCGGCGCCCTTCGGGATGCGCGAGGTGAGGATGAAGTTTCGGGAGTTCGACCCCAAGTATGCCGACGACGTGCAGTGGGCCGTGGTCGAGCAGGGGCCGGAATCCCTCTATCCGGAAGTCGTGCGTGTGCGTTCGGGCCGCGAGGCCGACGAGCCGATCGACTCGGGATTCGGGCCCTTCAGCCTCTCCAAACTCTGCGCGGAGACCGGCGGCATCTACTTCTGCGTGCACGCCAACCGCGACGCGACTGGCAGGGTCGCCGACGGCGAGGTGGCCGACATGGCTTCCGGGCTCCGGTACTTCTTCGATCCCAAGGTGATGAGAACGTACCGTCCCGACTACCAGACGGCTGCCAGGATCGACAAGATGCTTGCCGGCAACCGGGCGATGAGGTCGCTGGTCGAGGCGGCGCGGAGTTCCGAGATCGCACCGATGGATGCACCGACGCTGGAGTTTCCGCGGCGTGACGACGGCGCCCTGGTTCTGCTTCTCGGCGAGGCCCAGAAGAAGGCTGCCGTCCTCCAGCCGAAGATCGACGCCCTGCATGCCATCCTGGCCGCGGGCCTTCCGGACCGTGACAGGGTGCAGGAGAAGCGTTGGCAGGCCGGGTACGACCTGGCCCTCGGCCGGGTGAGCGCCCTGAAGGTGCGGACCGACGCCTACAACATCATGCTGGCCCAGGCGAAGTCCGGGATGAAGTTCAAGGATCCCAAGAACGACACGTGGAGGCTCGTGGCCGACGACGAGATTTCGGCCGTCGGCTCCCAGACGGAGAAACTCGCCGCCCAGGCTCGCACGGTGCTGACGCGAGTGGTGGACGAGCATCCAGGAACGCCGTGGTCCCACTACGCCGCGGCGGAACTGCGCAAGCCGCTCGGGTATCGCTGGGAGGAGGCCCACACCGGGGTCAACGAGAAGCAGAACGAAGGTGGCGGCGGGGGGGGCGGCAATCGGCCGCGCGACGACATGAAACGCACGCTCGCACCGCCGAAGCCGAAGCGCGACGTGAAGCGGCTGTGAATCCACCTCCGTCGTGCAGGCCGCCTCGAGCCTCACGGTGCGAGGAGCTTCAGGACGGGGCGAGCCGCATTCCCTCGTAGGTGCAGGGTGGCAACCTGCTCAGGCATCCCATGATGGCTCGGGATCCCGTGGTGCCTCGGCGCTGCCCACGCCCTCTCGACGAACGTTTGTCTCGGCTCTCCAGCCAGACGGTCAAAACGCCAGGCTGTCTTCGGCGAAGACGTCGCGGCTTTCATAGGCGTGGAAGCATCGCGAGATCTTCTGCGACAGCATCTGGAGGAACATGCCGCGGAACTCCGCCTCCGTGCGGTCGGTGGCCGGGATCGCCGTGTTGGCCGGGAAGGCGAAATCGTCGATCCGCTTTTCGAACAGCACCTTCTTCGTGGCGACCTCGAACGCCCGGACGTGGGCGGTGGCACGGCCACGATAGAGCGTCGAGCCCTCGTGAAGCCGGAACTGCTCGAGGTCGATCGCCACCACGATGTCGGCGTCGAGCGACTTCCCGAGGGTGGGATAGTCCACCCACGAGTTCTCGTCGATCCAGCGGGCCACCTCCTGCTGGCTGATGAGACGCGCGCGACGGACCTTGTTCTCGACCTGCATGCCGACCAGCGCCGCCAACTCCCGGGCCGATCCGGCATCGCTGAACTCGAGTTCGACGATCGGGCGGCAGACGACCGCCACGTGCTTTCCCTTGAGACCGGTGAACTCCGCCGGCACGTCGGCCGGCTGGAGCAGGTAGGCGGCGGTGAGCAGGGTCGAGCAGCCGCAGGCGGCTGGCAGCAGCATCGCTGCGGCGAGGGCTGCCAGGCGGAACGGGCGGGCCGCGGGGGCGAGCATCGGGATATCCTCGGTGGTGTGGCCGAAATCGGGCCGTCAGGGCGAGGAGGGTAGTCGTGGCCCGCGGGCCGCTCAATGCCGCTTCCCTGGGCGATGTCTGGCAGAATGGGCAAGTGACGAACCATGGATACCGTATCTCAGACCGGTAGCGGACACGCCGCGGCCGACCGGGCGGCTGCGGCGGCGACGTTTGTCGCGGCGGTCGCGACCGCGTTGCCGGCGACCAGCTTCTGGACGATGCCGGTGCTCGTCGCCGTCTCCGGCGGCGCGGACAGCGTCGGTTTGCTCATCGCGTTGCGGAGGCTCGTGCCCGCCGGGCTCGAGCGGCGGCTGATCGTTGCCCATGCCGAGCACGATCTCCGCGGGGCCGCCCCTGCCGATCGCGAGTTCGTCGCCGCACTCGCAGCGCACCTCGGTCTTCGCTACGTGTGGCGGCGGGTCGCGGTGCGGGATGATGGTGGCGACGAGGGGCTCGAGGGCCGGGCTCGGCGGCTGCGATACGACTTCCTCGGTGAGACTGCGCTGGCCCACGGCGCCCGGCATGTCGTGGTCGGCCACACCGCGGACGACCAGGCGGAAACGATCCTGCAGCGGATGCTGCGGGGCACGGGACTGGCCGGGCTCGGCGGCATGGCGGCGGCGCGGGAGTTGGTGCCCGGCGTTTCTCTGCTCCGGCCGCTTCTTGGGCTGCGGCGCGAGGCGGCGCGTGGGTTCCTCGAGTCGATCGACCAGCCATGGTGTGAAGATGCGTCCAACGCCGACGTTCGCCATGCCCGAAACTTCATCCGCCACGAGGTCCTGCCCCGATGCGTGGCAGGACCCTTTCCGGCGGCGGCCGAGTCGCTCGTCCGGCTCGGCCACCAGGCCTCCCTGCTGGCGGCCGCCATCCGGAGCGCGGCCGATCACCTGCTGGAGGCGCACGCAAGCCGCCATGCCGACGGTGGCATCGTGCTGCGGGCGCCCGAGTTGTCGGGTCTCGACCGGCATCTCCTCGCGGAGGTGTTCGTCGCGCTCTGGCGACGGGAGGGCTGGCCGCAGCAGGGCATGACGGCCAGGCACTATGCAGCCCTCGCGGCCGTGGTGGGAGACCCTGGCAGGATTCCCACCCGGGCCGCTGCTACGGACCTGCCCGGCGGAGTGCGGGTGACGGCGCTGCCCGACGGATGGCTTCGCCTGCGGCGGATGTCCTGAACGCGGCCGAACTCACGCCGACATCTGAACCCGCTTGTAGCCACCGATGCTCGCGAAGTAGAGCATGAGCCCGAGGTAGATGACCGCCATCGTGGCCGGGATGTAGGAATCGGCCTTGAGCGTTTCGCGGTCGCCCTGCTGGTCGGCCTGCACCGCCTGCTTCTGGTCCGCGGTCGCCGCATTGCCGGCGTCCCGAGCGGCCTTGACCTTTGCGCCATCGAGGCCGAAGGCCTGCGAACTGGGGATGTTGAGGAACCGGCTCGGCGTTTCCGAACGGTACTGCTCGTAGACCGCCTGATTGGCCGTCAGCAGCGACTCGCCGGCGAAGCGGTCCTTGCAGTAGCCGAGCCCCGGGCCGCCGATCAGGCCGGCCGAGAGCATGCCGATGCCGCCCATGATCGACATTGCGACCGCTCCCGTCTGCGGAAAGCGATCGCCCACCACGGCGAGCATGGTCGGCCAGAAGAACGTCTTGCCGACCGCATAGATGCCGAGGGCCGCGAGCGCTGCCGGGAACGTGTCCATGCCGCTGGCGAACCGCAGGCCGATGAACGCCAGGATGGATGAGACCAACAGCAGGCCGATCGGCGAGAGGCCGAGCCTGGTCTCGATGAAGTGGGCACAGAATCGCAGGCCGAACATGATCACCGAGGTCCAGATGAACAGGGCCTTGCCCTGCTCGGAGGAGAAGAGGTTGCCCGTGATGTTTTGGATCCAGCTGTCGGTCCCCAGCTCCACGGCACCCACCAACGCGTGCGTGACGAACAGGATGAAGAGCATCACGGAGCCGAGCGAGAACTTCGTCATCGCGGCGACGGCGAGGAGCAGCAGGCCGCCGAGGGCGTAGCCGATGGCGGCGGCGTTGTCGGGGACGAAGTTCTTGAGGATGTCCCCGAAAAACAGCGAAAGCAGGTAGCAGGCCACGGCGGCGCCGAGGATGCCGACGTCGCGGAACATGTCCACGAAACTTGCCCCCTTCGCCGCCGCCTCCGACTTGGGGAACGTCTGGCCGAGAAACATCAATGCGTAGATCGCGGTCGGGATGAGATACAGCGCCAGCTGGAGCTTCCAGTCCAGGTGCAGCCGGTCGTCGAGGAACCAGCCCGCCACGGTCCCGAGCACCATGCCGGCCGGCCAGCTGGCGTGGAGGATGTTGAGATAGTGCGTGCGGTTGTGCGGGAAGACCGTCGCGACGAGCGGATTGGCCACGGCTTCGAGCGTGCCGTTGGCAAAGGCGAAGATGAACGAGCCCCAGAAGAGCATCTGGTACGCATTGTCGGGCGACGACGCGCTGAAGGTGACGAGCGCCGAGAGAATGTGCCCGGCGAGGGCGAGCGCCACGAGCTTGCCGTAACCGATCCTGTCGACGATCACGCCGCCGATGATGATTCCGAAGCAGAAGCCCGTGAGGCCGGCGCCGGTGATCTGACCCACCTGGGAGGCGGTGAACCCGAACTGCTCCCGCCAGTTGTCGAGGATGCCGCCGCGGATGGCGAAGCCCACGCCTGCCGCGAGGATCGCCATGAATCCGGCCCAGAGGAGGCGGTGGGCGTTGGGGTAGGCGCCGGCCAGGTCACCGGACGAGGGGGAGGTACGGGTGGCGGCCATGCGGTGGTGCCTCGTGGGTGGAGCGACTGAGAAACGGGAATGGGATCGGTGACTGGACCATGCGACGGGGGAGCACGGCCGCCGGTCGTGGCGGCGAAGCCGGTTCCCCCCGGAACCAGGCGATGTCGCGGCACTATAGCAATCGGCGCAGGCTGGTGAAATGGCGGGTTTTCCGGCGTTCCGCGGCTGCCGCCGTGGCTTGACCCCCCGCGGCCGCGGCACCTACCTTCCCGCCTCGTTTGTCAGCCTCGGGGTGCCCTTGCGCCGGCCCATGAGATCCCTCGCCGACTTCCTCTGGACGATCGTCCGCTGGGCGCTGCCGCTCTCCGTGGCGGCGGTCGTGGTGGCGGTCGTACTGGGGTCGAATCGTGTCGGGGAGGAGGTCCGCCGTCGCGTCGAGGGGAGGTTGCAGGCACTGCTGCCCGAACTCGCGGTTCACGTCGGCGGTGCGAGTCTGGTCGAGGGCGAGGGCATCGTCCTCAGACGCATCACGGTCGTCGATCCCTCCCAGCCATCCGACAGGAACTCGTTGATCACGATCGAAGAGGTGCGGGTCGCGTGTGGCACCGGGCTCAAGGACCTGATGGCAGGCGATCCACAGATCACCTCGGTACGGGTCATGCGGCCTGTCGTGCACGCCCGTCGTGGCGCCGACGGAGGTTGGAGCCTCGGCCCGCTGGCGGCGCGGCGGCGCGCCGGCGGCCTCGCCGTACCGGTGGCCATCGACGATGCGACGCTGCTCGTCGATGCCGATGGTGTGGGGGGCCGCTTGACCCTGCGGAACATCGGCATCGACCTGCGGCCGGCGGCCGGCCTCGACGGGGAGGCCGCCATCGTCGTTCGCGGGGCGGTGGGGGGCGATCTCTTCGACAGGGCCGTGTTCGAGGGACGGATCCTGGCGGCCGGCGGGTTCGAACTCGCCGGGCAGGTCGAATCGCTCGAACTCTCGCCGCGACTGCGGAGCCTGGTGCAGGCCGCCGCCACGGCTCCCGAATGGCTCGTCGGACTGCGGGGCCGCCTCGACGTCGATTGGCGGGCTTCGGGCAACCTCGCCGCGCTCGATCGCTCGTCCTTCAGCGCGGCCGGGCGGCTCGAGTCGGGGCACTTCGAGTATCCCGGCCTGCCCTTCACGATCAGCGATGTGTCGGCGGCGTTCACGGCCGACCCCGGCGGCGTGACGATGGAGCGGGTGGAGGCCCATTCCGGCTCGACGCTGGTTCGTGGTTCCGGCCGGCTCGTCGGCTGGGATGCAGCGGCCGACTTCGACGTGACGGTCGAGGCGGAGCGGATGCTCGTGGGCCATCACTGGGAAGGTCTCCTGCCTCAGCCGGTGGCGGCACACTGGAGCAAACTGCTTCCGGCTGGCGAGGTCGATGTGCGGGCCCATCTCGTGCGGCACGCCGGCGTGGTCACCCCCGACGTGTCGCTGCGGTGTCGCAACGTGTCGCTGACCTATTACCGCTTCCCGTACCGCGTCGATCGCACCGTCGGCACGGTCACCCTCAAGGACGACCTCCTCTCGATGCACCTCACCGGTGAGGCCGGGGGGCATCCCGTCACCGTGGAGGGAGCCGTCCGCACGACGAACGGTGGTCGCGGGTTCGTCGAAGTTCGCGGCGACGGCATGCGGATCGACGACGCGCTGCTTGCCGCCATGCCCACGCGGAGCGCCGACATCGTGCGGTCACTTCGCGGTGCGGGCACCTTTGATTTCGTGTTCCGCCACGACCGGTCGGCCGATCTGCCCGGCGGGTTCGCCAACTCGCTGGGCATCCACCTCGCACAGTGCACGATGGCCTATGCCGGCTTTCCCTATCCGCTTGGAAACGTGACCGGCAGCATCCACATGGACCGCGGCAACTGGACGATTCGCGAGATCACCGGCTCGAACGACACGGGTGTCGTGCGGTGCACCGGCCGCCTCCAGCGCATCGGCGAGGATGACAGCGAACTGACGCTGCACCTGGCGGGAACCCACGTGGTGCTCGAGAAGGAACTCCGCGACGCCTTGCCGCCCGGCGTCCGTCGCATCTGGGATGACGTCACGCCCCGCGGCACCGCCGAGTTCACCGCCGAGGTGAAGCATCGCGTCAAGCAGCGACGGACCGAGGTGGAGATCGTCGCCGCGCCGCAGGGCGATACCGTGTCGATCGAACCGGCCTGGTTTCCCTACCGGCTCGAGCGGCTCCGCGGCCGCCTGCACTGGAAGGACGGCACCCTCGCCTTCGACGACGTTCGCGGCGCCCACGCCCGGACCGCGGTGTCGGCCGAGGGCACCTGCCGGTTCTCACCCGACGGCGGCTGGCACGTATCGTTCGCCCGGCTCGCCGCCGACCGGTTTCACGCCGATCACGACGTGCTCCGGGCGCTCCCGTCCGGGCTGCGGCAGGCGGTCGCCGGCGTGCGGCTGCGGGGCATGCTCTCGGTGGACGGAGCGCTCGAGATCTATTCCACGGCGCCGCAGGTCGTGGCGGGCCCCGGCGGCCGCCCGGAGGCGGTGCCCGGCCCGGCGGCCGCGGCATGGGACATGCAACTCGACATGGAGCAGGCGGCGCTCGATGTGGGGATGCCGCTGGAGCACGTGCACGGCGGGATCCGGCTCCGCGGCCAATCCGATGGCTCGACGTGGCGGAGCCTTGGGGACGTGGCGCTCGACAGCGCCATGTGGCGGGGCGTGCAGCTGACGGCCGTGCGCGGCCCTCTGGCGATGGATGCCGCCGGCGCCCGATTTGGAACCCAGGCCGCCGCCGACCAGCGGGCATCGCCCCGGCGGATGACGGCGAAGGTTGCCGACGGCACCCTTGAGGTGAACGGCAGCGTGGCGGCCGGTGAAGACGGAGCCTTCGCGGTGACCGCAGCGCTGGCGAATGCCGATCTGGCCAGGCTCGCCGGCGACATGAGTGGCGGGCCGCACCGCTACCGGGGACGCATGCACGGCGGCATCGAAATCCGCGGATCGCGGGCCGGCACTCACTCGCTCGTCGGCAGAGGACAGGTGAAGCTCACCGATGCGGACATCTACGAACTTCCGGTGACGGTCGCCCTGCTGAAGATCCTGCGGGTGAAGAATCCCGACCGCAACGCCTTCACCAGCAGCCTCGTCGATTTCCGGATCGAGGGGCCGCATGCCTACCTCGACACGATCGAACTCTCGGGCGACGCGATCAGCCTGGTGGGCAACGGCGAGGTCGATTTCGACTCCCGCATCAACCTCGTGCTGCGGCCCATCATGGGCAAGGCGGAGACGCAGCTGCCGGCGATGAAGCGGCTGCTGGGCGGTGCGAGCGGGCAGTTCATGCTCGTGCACGTCGACGGCACCGTGACGGAGCCGACCACCTCGACCGAAGCCTTCCCCACACTGCCGGCCGCCGTCCAGCGACTCCAGTCGCGGCGCAAGGCCGATGGATCGACGGCGGCGGTGTGGGAGGATCGGGTGCAGCGGTAGGCGGCGTGGACGGGGCGGGATGCCCTGGGCTGGTAGAGTGGGACGACGACGACGGCCGGGCCTCCACTCGCCCGGGATGACCTGAGGATCGACCGATGAAGATCGTAAAGATGCACGGTGCCGCCAACGATTACGTTTACGTCGATTGCTTCGACGAGCAACCGCCCTCCGACCCCGCGGCGCTGGCGCCGGTGGTCGCCGACCGTCACACCGGCGTCGGTGGTGATGGGCTGGTGCTGGTGCTGCCGTCGCGCGTGGCGACCGCCCGGATGCGGATGTTCAACGCCGATGGCAGCGAGTCGGAGATGTGCGGCAACGGCGTTCGCTGCGTGGCCCACCTGGTGGTCGCCCGCGGTCGGGCGCCGGCCGGCCCGGTGACGATCGAGACGGGCCGCGGCGTGCTCGCGCTCGACGTGGTTCGCACGGGACCGCGGACATCGCAGGTGCGAGTCGACATGGGCGAGCCCTTGCTCGAGGCCGCCGCGATTCCGGTGACTGGATGCGGCACGGATCGCGTGGTCGACGCCCCGTGCGCAGCGCTGGGCGGCGAAGAGCCGTGGTGGCGCGACTGCGGCCTGGACCCGCGGATGACCTGCGTGTCGATGGGCAATCCCCACGTCGTGCTCTACTGCGAGGACGTGGACCGAGTGCCGCTCGAATCGGTCGGGCCTCGGATCGAGACGCATGCGAGTTTTCCGCGCCGCGTGAACGTGCACTTCGTCGAAGTTCGCGGCCGCGACCACGTGAAGATGCGGACCTGGGAACGTGGCAGCGGCATCACGATGGCCTGCGGCACCGGCGCGTCGGCGGTCTGTGTGGCCGGCGTGCTCACCGGCCGCTCCGCCAATGCGATCGCGGCCGATCTCCCCGGCGGACGGCTGGAACTCGTCTGGCAGCCCGGCGGCCATGTCTTCATGACGGGGCCGGCCGAGGAAGTGTTCGAGGGTACGTGGTGGGGCGGCTGAAGGCCCGTCGCCTCGGCGTCCAGGGAAGGACAACGACCGTGAAGCTCAAGAGTTCGTTCGCGATCGGCTGCTGGGCGCTCGCCGCGACGGCCGTGATCCGTCGCTGGATGGGGACGCTCGACTACAAGGTCGACTACGGCGACCCCGACGTCGATCCCGTGAGCGGCACGTATCGCGGCGCGAAAATCTACGTGTTCTGGCACGAGAACATCCTGATGCCGCTCTATCTCCGCGGCCATTCCAACATCTCGATGCTGCTCTCGCGGCACTGGGACGCCAACATCCTCGACCGGGTGGCGCGGATGATGGGATTCGGCGTGGTCCGCGGCAGCACGTTCCACGGAGGTTCGGCGGCCCTGCGCGAACTCGCCGAGCGGGCCGCCGAGGGCAACCTCACGATCACGCCCGACGGGCCGCGCGGGCCGCGGCGGCGGCTGGCTCCAGGCTGCGTGTTCCTCGCGAGCACGCTCGGCATCCCGATCGTGGTCATGGGCATGGGCTATGATCGGCCCAGGCGAGTGGGCACGTGGGACCGGTTTGCGATCCCGCGTCCGTTCTCGCGAGCCCGCGGCATCGTCAGCCGGGCGATTGCCGTGCCGCCGAACCTCGATCGCGACGGCATCGAACGATATCGGGCCGGGATCGAACGGTTGCTCTCGCATCTCTCCGACGAGGCCGAAGCCTGGGCGACTTCAGGCAGCCGGCGGCCGAACCAGCGGCCCGTGTGCAAGGAACCGTCGCGAGTCGCCCGCCGAAACGCCGCGTTGAAGGGAGACGCGGGCGTTGAACTCGAAGCGGAGTTGGCGAGGGTCGGGCTGTCGGCCACCCTCGACGCTCGGGATCGTCCCGCCGCCTGACGCGGATCCCACGCGGCACCGGGGCGTCGCGTCGAACTGCCTACCGGCCGATTCGGTCGAGACGGCGTTCGAGGGATTCGAGCAGCGCTCGAACCCGGACCACTTCCCGGCGAATCTCATTCGCGTCGGCCGCGCCCGGTGACTCGGGGCGTTGGCTGGTGCGGGCATTGGGGCTTGGCTGGAACACCGGGGCGGATGAGGGCTGGAGTGCCGGTTCGCCGATCAACGCCTCCTCGAGCGGCCGTTCAAGCGACTGCAGGACGACGTCGGCCCGTTTTTCCGTCCCGCCGGGGAGGATGTAGTGGAGTGGCACCGGGCGATCCGTCGGTCCCGCGGCGACCAGTTGGGTGAGTTCCTGCGGCGAGCGAACCGGTCGATCGGCGATCGCCACGATCACGCTGCCAGGAGGGATTCCCGCCTTCGAAGCGGGCAACTCGCCGACCACGCCGATCACGTAGGCGCCCGCCTGCGCCGGCAGACGAAACCGCTCTTGGATGTCGCGGTCGATCGGCACCGTGCGGACGCCGAGAGCCGTGCGGCCTCGCGTCGCTGCCGCCGATCCTGTCGCGGGTGACCATGGCGCGGGTGACACCGGCCCCGGCGACACTGTCGCCGGTTCTGCGAAGCCGGTTCGCCCTGCGGGGATCGCGGCCGTCCCCGGGGTGGCGGTGCTCAGCGGGGCCGAGTTCAAGGGGGCCGGAGCCGATGCGGCGATCGGCGGCGCGGTGGTCGTCGCCAGGGGGGCGTTTGGCAACGGCGGATTGGTGAGCACCGAAACCGTGGCCGCGCCGTTCGGGGCCGATGCAGCCACTGCAGGCGGCGTCTCGGTGGCCGGCTGCCAGCCGCGGCCGACGGCCGGGCCGCCCGAGGGCGGCGTCATGACCGCAGGCATGGGGCCAGTGGTGCCTGCGGGCAGACCGGTCGTCGAGAGACCACCAGGGGCCGAGGCAGAGGGTCGGGGCATGGCGACGACGTCGATGTCGCTCACCCGCTCGGCTCGCGCCATGCTCAGCCGAACCTGCTGCCCGACGGTGATCGCCGTGATCGCCTCCGAGACGTCGTCGGCGCTGGCCAGAGTCCGCCCGTTCACGCCGCGGAGTTCGTCACCGGTGACGATACCAGCCACGGCGGCGGGCCCCGACGGCACGACCTCCACGATCGTCCAGCGGCCCGGGGTGGCCGATTCGGCAACCGACATCCCCAGCCAGCCGGGAGCAGCCGTCGCGCTCGCCGGAGGCGCTGCGGTGCGGGCCGCGCTCGGCGGTGCCGAGGCGGATGGCACCGTGGTCGGCTCGGAGAAGGGGAGGGCGATCGGCTCGCCGATCGAGATATCGCCAGGCTGGAACGCTGTCGGGGGCGGGGAGACTGGCTCCGCGTCAGCCGCGCGCGTCATGCAGGGGGCCGCGAGTGGCACGACGACACACGCCGCGACCAGCAGGGATACGATCCCATCACTCGCACGCCTCGCGTGACGTGACGAATCCTCGAATCCTTTCGGTGGAGACGCGGCATCCTGCATGCGGCCTAGTATACGATCTCTGAAGGCCTCCGCGACCCTGCGTTGCGGCCGCGAAATAGCGGGGTTGTCGCTGCAGCGACCGAATGCCGTGCACAAGTTCTGCACCGTGCACGGATGGACGCATCGAGACCGGTGAACCAGCGCAGGACTCGCCGGACACCGGCGTCGCATGAGACTCGCGGCGTTGATTACGCCGCGATGCTGTCATGGTTTGACAGCACAGCATGCACTCCTATACTCGCGCCGCGTTGCGGACAGTCGGAGTGATTTCCGCGACGCGACGCACGGAAGAACATCACCGAAGGGTCTCACCTTCGGGCCGCAGGAAGGATCCATGGGGAACGCAACCGACCTCGTCGCGTCTGCCGGCATGCCGGCGGCCTTCGCGGCCAGCGTGCTGGATGCGTTCCGGGCGAGGATCGGCGAGGATCGGTTTGCGGTGTGGTTCGGCGATGCCGTCTGCGCGGTCGAGTCCTCCGCCGATCAGAGTGCGGTTCAGGTGGTGCTCACCGCGGGAAGCGGGTTCACGCACGAATGGCTGCGGCGGACGTTCCACGCCGAGTTCGCAACGGCGGTTCGGGAAGCCGGCGGCCCCGCCATCGCCACAGTCTGGCGGCCGCAGGCCGCGTCGGTTTCCGCCGAGCAGGCGGTCGCCTCCGGTCCTGACGAGGGACAGGGGGGGGCCACGCGAACCGGCCGAAGCCAGCCGTCGGCCCGCGGGTCGAAACCGGTGCCCCGCGGCCGTCGCGGCGACACACCGCCCGCCGCGGCCCCCCGGCCGGGCCGCGAACTGAGCGTCGTTTCCCGCCCCGTCGCGTCCGCGGCCAACCCCGCGCGTCGGCAGCCACTGCGGCTGGGCGATTTCGTGGTCGGCCCGAGCAACCGGATGGCATTTGCGGCGGTCGAACTCGCCGCGGCCCGGCCCGGCGAGATGTCGCCGCTGGTGGTTCATGGGCCGAGTGGCGTCGGGAAAACGCACCTCGTGGAGGCCGCCTGCGACCGGGCCCGCGAACTGCATCCGGGCCTGACCGCGGTCTGCCTGTCGGCCGAGCAGTTCACGACCGCCTTTCTGCAGTCGCTGCACGCCGGCGGCCTGCCGGGATTTCGCCGCACCTGCCGCTCGGCGGATGTGCTGGTCATCGACGACCTCCAGTTTTTCGTGGGCAAGAAGGCGACCCTGCTCGAACTGCAGCAGACGCTCGACGCGTTGCTTCGGCAGGGCCGGCAGGTGATCTTTGCCTGCGACCGCGAACTCGACGCCCTCCCCGATCTGGGCGCCGACCTGCTCACGCGGCTGCGGGGAGGCATGGTGGCCCGCCTGCTTCCGCCCGACTTCGACGTCCGCCGCGGCATCGTGGCCGCCGTCTGCGGCAAACGCGGTCTGGCCCTGCCCGACGACGTGATCCACTATGTCGCCACGTCGATGACGCGGCACGCGCGGGAACTCCTCGGCGCCGTCAATCGTCTCGAAGCCACGAGCCACATGCTGGGCGTGCCCGTCACGCTCGAGATGGCGCAGGAAGCCCTCTCCGATCTGGTCCGCTCGAGCGGACGAAGCGTCAGGCTCGCCGACATCGAGCGGGCGGTCTGCAAGGCATTCGGCATCGAGAGCGGCACGCTGCAGTCGTCGCGGCGAGCGCGATCGGCAAGCCATCCGCGGATGCTCGCGATGTTCCTCGCGCGAAAGCACACCCAGGCGGCACTGGCAGAGATCGGTGGCTACTTTGGCCGACGCAGCCATTCGACGGTGATCGCGGCGCAGAAGGCCGTTGGGGAGTGGGTGGCGAAGGGCTCACCGGTGGTGCTCGCCGATGCGACGTGGGACGTGGAGGAGGCGATCCGCCGCGTCGAAGACGTGCTCCGCGCCGGCTGAGTCTGGTCCCAGCGTGGTGCGTCGCTGGCCGTGTCTTCGCCGTCGACCCCAGGAAGCCCAATCGCGTAAGCGATGGGGGCACGCTGGCTCTGCTGCACCGCTCGGGACTGCCCATGCCCGTCGCCGGACGCTCGCTGCGCCCATCCTGGGCTTCGCTCGCTCGATGCTGACTTCGCTCCGCCATCCATGGCTGCGCTCGTCAGCAACGCCGGCTCTCGGGCACAGGCAGCCCCTCGCTCATCGAGGTTGGTGTAGTCAGGAAGCCCAATCGCGTAAGCGATGGGGGCATGCTGGCTCTGCTGCATCGCTCGCGGTCGAAGCTTCCTGGCGGAGGGGCCACGGTGTACGGCGCTCCCCATGAAGAGTCCTGGATCTTCCACTGCCCCCGCGCGGTGGCGATTGAGCGGGCCTCGACAGACCTGCCGTTGATCGTCCTACTCTTCGACCGGCGTCTCGGCGAGGCTCGCCTTGTAGCGGACGCTCGACTGCGGGCCGC
>JAGWWA010000125.1 GCA_018970605.1 Planctomycetota bacterium
CCGCCGTCGGCGACCGGCCAGCGATCGGCGGCCGACGGGGCCACGACCACGCACTCCTCGACATCGAGCGCCGCGACTGCGAACGCGGGATCGACGACGAGCGTCGCGCCGCCGCCGGCCCAGCGATCCGCCGGCGGGCGGATCGTCGGCACCGCGAACGGCTCGTCCAGCGCCGCCTCCGCGACACCGTAGACGTCGAGGGGAATAAGCGTTCCGGCGAGCGCCGGCGGCACGTCGATCTCGATCCACCCCGCCGCGGCTGCGACCGGCGCGAGAACCGCTCCCGGTGCGGCGGCAGACCGCCCGCCGATCACGTCGAGCGTGGCTTCGCAGCGGAGTCGCATGCGGCCCGCCCGCCATGGTCCCTCCGGCACGATCCGCACCGCGGCATCGATCTGACGGCCGCGGACGACGATGCGATTCCAGCAGCGGACGCGGGGCTGACCCTCTCCCCGCGGCACGATCGCGAGTTCGACGGCATCGACACCGGCGAGTTCGATCCGCCACTCGCCAACGGCGTTCGCCGCGGGCGACACGACCACCGTACCGGCGCCGTGATGCGATACCACCGGCCGCGCCGACTCAGGAAGCCGCAGGTCGATCCGCGTCACAAGCGCCGCCACGAGCGGCAGGCGAAACTCGCCGGTCGAAAGCGGAGGAGTGGCGATCTCGCAGGCATAGGTCCCGGCGGACGGCGTCTTCACCGCCACGCGGCCCCCGGGGATGCCGAAGACCACGGCCTCTCCCAGGCCGTCGCCGGAGCGAAGCATCGCCCGCTCCACCCAGAGGGCTCCCAGCGACACTGCGGCACCGATCGCAGTGGACTCGGCGCCGAGATCAAACTCCAGGCGGCCGGAGAGCCGGCCTCGGTCATCCGCCGCCAGCGTGTAGCGGGCCGCTTCGGCAAGCGGCCGAGGCATCCGCCCTTCGGCATCGGGAAGCAGGGCGGCAACCGCCCGATCGAAGTCGGCCAGCGGCATCGGAACGAGCCGGCCGCCGTCGAGCGGCACGTCGCGAAACCGCTCGGCCGGCACCGTGACCCGCACGAACTCGAGGCCAACGTCACGGGCCGGTTCCGCGGCTCGAGACACCGCGATGCCGACACCGACGCCGATGCCCAGCCAGCCGCACACCAGCCACGCCAGCGGGCGATTCATGCGTCCCTCGCCTGAGACGTGGTCGACGCCTCGTCGATCCGCGAGGCGACGATCAGCGACGGTGGAACGGCGTTGAGCCGGGTCAGCGAACTGCCGGGCGCCGCCGAACTCGGCGCGCGCAGACCGCCGTGTCGGGGTCGTTCGGCAAACACCTGCAGCCCCCAGGCGACCGCCGCAAGCATCAGCCCCGGCACCGCCGCCTGGGCCACGAGCGGAGCGACATCGGGAGTCACGGCGGCAGCCAACGCGAGGATCGCAGCGATCGCCACCCACACCTCGGACCTCCGCCACCACGGACGGTACACCGCCGCAAGTCCCAGCGCCAGGGTTGCTCCCGACGCGATCAGCACGATGCACCAGTGGGGCACGACCCAGAGCACCGCCTCCCCCGGCGGCCCGACGCCGGAGAACACGAGCGATCGTTCGGCCAACGGCGGCAGCTGCGCTCCTCGCGGGGCGGGATCGGCTCCCGCGTCCTGACCCATCGCCACCGCCTCCAGCCAGTCGGCGATCTGTCCGGGCATGACCGCGGGCCGCTGCTGCCAGCCGACCGTCGCCCGCTGCCAGCGCTGCTGGGCCGTCCAGCCGGCGGGCTGTCCGAGGACGTGCTCGTCAGGACGCACGTGCAGCGTCCAATAGAAGCGTCGTTCGAGAACGGGAGGTTCGAAGACCGGCGGGGCGAGCGTTACCGGAACCGGCAGCCCAAAGCTCGCCGCGAGCCCGAGCCATCCGGAGTCGCGTTGCGACGTGGACCGCAGATCAACCCGCCACCGCCTCGATGAGTCGGCCCGCGGAAGATCGATGACGAGCCGGCCGCCGCGGACCGCCGCGGACACGAGGTCGCCGTCGAGCCGAACCTCGTGCATCGCGGTGGTCTCGGCCGCACCGCCGCTGGCGTCCGGGAAGGTGATCACGATCGTGTCGCGGGCCGACGAGACCACATAGCTGCGTATCTCCTCGCGAATGCCCCCCATCAGCCGCGTCTGCAGCCACGCCGCTTCAACCACCATGCTGCGGGCGGCCTCGGCGCCGCGGGCCGAGAGCGTGAGCGGCACGCTCCGCTGCGGCTTCATCGCGGTCCATCCCAGCGTGGCCGCCGCGGCCGGAGCGACGTCGCGGCGCCAGGCATCCCCACGAACGCCGACCACGGTCGAATCCGGCGCGGAGATCGCGACCGTCTCCCGCCCGATCGCCGCATCGAGCGGCTGCACCAGCGGCACGTCGATCGGCACGGTCGACTGCGGCGGGATCGCGGGCGTCGGAATCCGGAAGCGCACGGTCAGCTCCCCCTCGCCAATGAGCGGCTCCGGCAGGATCGCCCGCATGCGGATTTCGGGGACGGCATCCGCGTCGGCTTCGTCGAGAGGGCCGACCTCGGTCGGATCGAGCAGGAGGTCGTCCTGACGTACCGTGATCCCACCCGCCTCGGCTGTGGCAGCCGGAACCGCGAGCTCGATCGACTCCAGCGGCACATGCAGGACGTTCAGGCGGATCACCTGCTCGACCGCGATCTCCGCGGCATCGACGGAGGCCTGGGCGGCGATCGAGGCCTCGATGCGCCGCGGCAGAAACCGCCGATTCGCCGCGAAGCCGCCCGCGGCGGCATCGAGGCGGTAGATGAGCGCCGTGGTGTCGGTCTCGGTGACCGCCGCCGAGGCCGCGGTCTGCCGCACGAGGCCGATGATCGACTCGTTGTCAGGCAGAAGCTCGATGTCGCCGCGAGCCCCGATCGCCACGACCGCCGGCCCCACCACGTCGGCACGCGGCGTCGGCAGATTCCAGGCCACGCGTTCGGCAGTCGCCTCGACCGGCAGGGTCGCCCGCACCGACAGGACGATGTCGCCGGTCAACGGCTGCGCGAACGGCACGCTGAGCACGCCGCTCTCGCTCGTGGCCCCCGCGGCATCGACGGCGCCCGGGGGACCGATCTCGTCGATGACCCAGGCGGGATCGATGCCGATGGCGACGCTGCCGACCGGCGCGCCACGGGCCGCCACGCGAAACCTCGCCTCGAGCGTGACCCGCGTCCCGGCCACGTCGTAGCGGTACTCGGGTTCGATCACCACACGACTCCGTCGCGGACGCACGCGGAGCGGCAGCGATGCCGGCAAGGCGTCGTAGGCGAACGCGGCGACGAATCCCGGCTGCCGCACGTTCGCCGGCGGATCGACGCGCCTCAGTTGCGGTGCGTCGCTCCAGGTGACCAGCCACTCCCCATCCACGACGAGGCTGACGCGGCCCCACTGCCGCCAGGCGGTGAGCCCCTCGACGCCGAACCCGAGCGGTTCGAACGACTCGCCCCCGGTGGGATCGATCGCCTGTTCGCACACGAGCGCCACCGCCGCAGTGCCGTCGCCGGCCACATCGACAGAGACATCGACGGTCGGCGCCTCGCGGGTGCCGCCCCGGGCCAGCAGCGTGGCCGGCGGCTTCACCTCGCGGAGGGCCGACATCGGCGGGAGCGTCATCGTCATCCGGCGGGGGCCGGCGGCGAGATTGCCCAGCCGGATCGTCGTCTCGGTCACCGCGTTGCGGCCGTCAATCCGCACGGTGCTCTCGCTCGTGGCCAGGGCGGCCGGCCCGCGACCGGCCGCCGCGTCGCCCACCCGAAGCCGCACGTCGCCGGCGAGCCCGCGCAGGGTCACCATGCTGCCTCCTGAGGGATCGGCCGTCACCGCCGGCTCCACCGACTCGGCCGCCACGGCCACCTCGGGAGCGGTGCGGCTGGAAGCAATCTCGACCTGCGAGGCGACCGCCGCCGGCACCCGTACCGCGAAGGCCTCGAACGTCGTGGTCGATTCCACCGGCAGTCGTCCTTCGAGCACCACGGTGTGCCGCACCTCGGCGCCGGCGGCCTCCGGGGCCGCGTCGAACCACGCGCGATATCCGCTTCGCCCCGGCTCGACATCGACGATCATCCGGCCGGGGCCTTCGTGTCGCGGCGCCGCCGAAAGGATCATCCCGCCCGACTCCAATGGGATCGGCGTCCAGCCACCCTGGATCTGCCTCACCGTGAACTCGACGGTGGCGGGACAGGTGACCTGACCGTGCCCTGCCGTGCGAGGAGCCACGTCTCGGGCATCGATCTTCACGACGACGTTCTCGAGCACGGCGCCCGGGGGCTGCAGGCCGCCTGCGAGCCCCTCCTTGATTCGGAACAAATCGACGAAGTCGCGGTATCGAAAACCTGGAACGGGCACCAACCGCCCCCCTTCGTCGGGCACGTAGAAGAGTTCGGGCTGCACCTCCTGGATCCTGCCGTCGGGTGTGGGACGATCCTCGGCCACCGGTGGCTGGCCACGCGCAATCCCGAGCCACGCGGGGATCGCCAGCACGACGGCGCAGACGGCGATCACGAGCCGGCGTGACGGCCGCGTGCGAGACGATGGAAGTGACGACAGGCGCATGGGAAGTGCGTGCAGAGGACCATGCAAAGCCTAGCCCGAAACCCGCCGCAGAGCGGTCATTTTCCCCATCCCGCGCAACCCGCACGACCGCTACGGTCGGCGTTCGGGACGAGGGTCAGCCGAGAATCCCGCGAAACTCTTCATAGAGGCGGCCGCTGCTGGCCGCGATGAAGCCCGGGTCATCGAGCGGCAGCGCGGTGGGCCCGCCACGAAACGGCCCGACGACGCACCCCGCCTCGCGGGCGATCAGAATGCCGGCGGCGGCATCCCAGCAGCAGATCCGCCGCACCCAAAAGGCATGGAGGCGACCGCAGGCGACGTACGCCAGGTTGAGGGCGGTTGATCCCGTACGGCGCATCGCATGCGTGTGCGGGAGCACCGCCAGAAAGTCGGCGACCGCGGGCGAGTCGGCCGCGACCTGCGCCGGAAAACTGACCGCGGCGACCGCCTCGGCAGCCGTTTCCACCGTCGGGGCGGCGATGGGTTCGCCGTTGAGCCGGGCGCCTCCCCCCCGGCTCGCGGTGAAGCACTCGTCCCGCAGCGGATCGTAGATCGCCGCCACCAGGAGAGTGTCGCCGTCGGCCAGCGCGATCGAGACGCAATAGGCGGGAAACCCGTGAACGTAGTTGGTCGTGCCGTCGAGTGGATCGACAATCCACCGCGTGCCGCTGCCCGAATGCCCTGGCACCCCGGGCGGCAGCGGAGCCCTTCCTCCTTCCCCCTCCTCGCCGACAAACCCATGCGTTGGGAAAGCCTCGAGCAGGATCCGCCGCACCTCCGCCTGCGAGGCGTGGTCGGCCTCGGTGACGAGGTCGCATGGCCCCTTGGCGGTGGCCTTGAAGCGGCCGACCCACTCCTGAAGCACGCGGCCGCCGGCCCGGGCAGCAGACTCGCAGGCCTGAAGCGGATCGGGGGAGGATGAGGACATGGCGGTATGGAGCCGGGATGAGCCGAGCCGGGGCAGTGCAGGCAGCGGGTGGGTATGACGACCGGCAGGTCGAAGTGTAGCAGTCGCGGCATGACATCCGTGGCGGCAGCCCACCACGCTACAATCCGTGCCGCGAAAAGGTTTCGACCATGCCACGATCCCGTCCTCCTCGTGCAGGCGTTCTTCCCGTGACCTCGTCTCCCGCTGCTGCCCCCGCCACGTGGTCGATGTCGGGAACGATCGCTTCGCTGCCGCTCGCCGGCCGGCAGGCCACACTCGACGTGGCGGCGGCGACCCACGGGCTCGTGATCCGGACGGCATCCGGCGAGCGAGACACGCTGCTCGGCGTCGATCTCGACGCCGTGGCCGATCACTGGCTCCGCGGCGCCGACGTCGTCGCCACGTACGAACCCGATGATCCGCGGCGGCTGAGGTCCACGGCGATGTGGCGGTCGCACGGAAGCCACGCGGGCGTCGTGTCGTGGGAAGTCGTCGTCTCCGCGCAGACCTCGCTGCTTGAGACGGAAGTGGCGGTGGCCGTCCGGTCGGATGTTGCCGCCGACAGTCTGCTCTGGTCGCCCGTCGGCGACGCGTCGCAGTGGCGGCCGATCACCGCAGCCGCGGCGCTGCCCGAGCGTGCGGCGGCGATTCTCGCCCGCCGCGCGGAATCGTCCTGCCTGATCGCGGTCCATCCGGCCGACGCACGGCGGATCGACATACGGCACTCCGCAGGTCGCTGCGGCGTCACCTGCAGATTGTTCGCCGCACCGCTCGAGAAGGGCGTGCTGCTGCGGAGCCGCGTCGTGGCGGCGATCGGCCCGAGTGCGGGCGACGAAGCCTGGGCCGACCGGACACTGCGGGCATTCGCCGCGTCGCCCCCGCCGCTGACCACCTAGAGCGCGTCTGAGATACGTGTATCAACGGCTCGGGGGCGGCAAAAGTCTCCGCTTCGCGGTCCTTCGGATTGTCGCCGGGGCGAGGATACGCCCAAGGCTCCTCGAGCGTTCGCCGACCCCCTCGCCTACCCGCTC
>JAGWWA010000019.1 GCA_018970605.1 Planctomycetota bacterium
GTCCGCAAACTGCAGGCTCCTGCCCGCAGTGAAGAGCTCTCTGGATTCATTGACTGAATACACGCCCGCCGGGGCATCCATGCCCCCGGCGGGCTGAAGTCAGTGGCCCGCCCTCCGGGCGGGCAGTGCTGTGGCGCCGCGACCATCCATGCCCCGGCGGGCTGAAGTCAGTGGCCCGCCCTCCCCGTAGCACAGGTTTTCAACCTGTGGCGCCCACTACCGGCACCGGTTGAAAACGTGCTACGACGGCGCCCCGAGTGGGGGCAGCCGGCCTTGAGCCCGCGGCCTACCAACGCCGCCCCCGTGATCCCCTCGCTGGCGCTCGGGGCTTCCTGAATCCACCGCGCCGACAGCGAGGGGCTGCCAGTGCCCCGGGAGCAGGCGTTGCTGACGAGCGCAGCCATGAATGGCGGAGCGACGTCAGCATCGAGCGAACGGAGCCCAGGATGGGCGGAGTGAGCGTCCTGCGACGGGGCGATGGCAGCCCCGAGCCCACGCAAGAGCCCGCGGACTTCCTGCCGGTCGGCTTCCCCGAACCGCGGATGTCCGCCGGCATCCACTGCTATCATCCGCATCCGTCACGCACCTCCGGGAGTCCCACCGATGCATCGCCTCGTCCTCGCCGCCCTGCTCGCCTGCTCCGCCCTGCCCTGCCTCGCCGCCGAGCCCGCCGCGTTTCCACGCACCACGATCGACCTCGGCTGCGTCGTCACCGACCTCGACACGTCGGTCCGCTTCTACACCGACGGGATCGGCTTCCGCGAACTCCCGGGCTTCTCGGTTGACGGGCCGCTCGCCGCCGACGCCGGCCTCACCGACTCAAAGCCGCTCACGATCCGCGTGCTCGTGCTCGGCGAGGGCGATTCCGCGACCAAGCTCAAGCTCATGCAGGTGGCCGACACGGCCCCGCGGCCAGGCGATAACGAGTTCATCCACTCACACACCGGTTTCCGTTACCTGACGATCATGGTGGCCGACACCGACGCGGTGCTCGCCAGGCTCGCGAAACTGGGCGTGAAGCCGCTTGCCAAGTCGCCGGTCGCATTGCCCGACCATCTCGCCAAAGGCATGCATCTGACGTGCGTCCGCGACCCCGACGGCAACCTCGTCGAACTGATCGGCCCGCGGCCGACCCGGTGATCACCGCGGCGAAATCTTTCCATGCCGCTCCAGCCAGGCGATCACCTGGGCGGCCAATGCATCGGGCGGATTCGCCGCCGAGTCGACCACCAGTTCCGGTGTCAGGGGTTCCTCGTAGGGATCGTCGATGCCGGTGAAGCCCTTGATCTCGCCGGCGCGTGCTTTCTTGTAGAGCCCCTTGGGGTCGCGGCCCTCGCAGACCTCGAGCGGAGCCTTCACGTAGATCTCCACGAAATCACCCGGCGCGAGCAGCCGGCGGACGGCGTCGCGGTCGCGACGGTAGGGGCTGATGAAGGCGGTCAGGGCGATGATGCCGGCCTGGGCGAAGAGGTCGGCGACGGAGCCGATTCGCCGGATGTTCTCCTCGCGGTCGGCGGCACCGAAGCCCAACCCGAATCGCGCGGCAAACTCCTTCCCGTGCCGCTCCTCGAGCATCGCCGGTGCGGCGCTGAGGCCGTGGCGGACGTTGTCGCCGTCGAGCACGAACGTCCGGCACCCCCGGGCATGGAGGCCGCGGTCCACGGCGTTGGCCAGCGTGCTCTTGCCGCAGCCGGAAAGGCCCGTGAACCAGAGCACGCAGCCCTTGTGGCCCGCCGCCGCCTCACGATCGGCCCGGCTCACGGCGTGCTCGTGCCAGCGGACATCGACCACCTCGCCATCCCGCTTCGTCTCAGCCATGTTCCTTCTCCATGCCGGCCCGGGGCCACTCACCACGCGTCGAGCCGCACCAGGCACTCGATCCGCTCAGGCTCACCGTCCGCCGTGCCATCGCGACGAGCGACATCGAGTCGCACCACGTCGCCAGGCGCGCGATCCCCGAGCCGCGTCGTCAGTTCTTCGAAACTCGTGACGTCGACGCCGTCGATCGACACCACCACGTCGCCGCTCCGCAGGCCCGCCTGATCGGCGGCAGAGCCGGGTTCCACGGTGCGGATTTCGCACCGCCCGCCAAACACGGTGGAACTCACGCCGAGCCTGCCCCCGCGGCGGACGTCGATCCGTGCATCGGGCAGCCGCTCGGCCAGGAGCCTGGCCTCGGCCGGCCCGGCCCCCGTCCCAAACAAGTCGATCCGCTGGACACCCCGCAGGCTCCCGAGCACGGCAAGCGTGTCGGCATCGACCGGCACGCCGTGCATGCTCACCGCCGCCAGCCGCTGCAGGTCACCGATCAGACGAATATCGGCCGGCGCGCCCCGCCAGGCCGCATGGAACTCGACCTCGAGACCACGGCCGTCGACGGGTGGACGCTCACGAAAGGCCGCGCCGAGCGACTCGAGCCGTTCACGGGCCGTCGCGGCGCGGCCAAGGCGGTGAAACTCCGTCGCAGCGGCAGCCAGTCGTCGCACCGCTCCGCCGCCGTCGGCGGCGAGCCGCTCCAGGCTCTCCTCGGCGGCCACGACCGTGCCTTCGTCGTTGGCGTCGAGCATCTGCCGCAGCACCTCGATGCCGCGACTGGCCACCTCGAGATCACCATCACGGATCGCCCGCTCCAGCGGTACGGTCGCGGCCTTTCCCTCGTCCACGAGCGACCGGGCGGCGAACTCGCGCCGGGCAAACTGGTCTGCTCCCAGCTGCCGGACCCATGCATCCACGTCGGCAGCCGCTCCAACGGGCGCACCGCCGATGCAGGCCGCTGCGAGCCCCGTCGCGAGCGGGCGGATCAGCCACGTGGTCGGTCGGCCAGCCATGAATCCTCCGGATCGTGCCGAATATAACAGCCGCCGGACGGCATCGGCCGCGGGTGTAGGATTGAACCATCCGCCCACACCGCCCATGACGCTCCCGATCACGCCGCCGCCGCGCCCCTGCCCGCCGCTCCCCACGTCGCGGGCAGAGATGGCGGCGCGCGGCTGGGACTCCGTTGACGTGGTCCTCGTCAGCGGCGATGCCTACGTCGACCATCCGAGCTTCGCCAACGGACTCATCGGGCGGTTGCTTGAGGCCGCCGGATTCCGTGTGGCGGTGCTCGCCCAGCCCGACTGGAGCACCTGCGAGGCGTGGCGACAGTTCGGCCGCCCACGGCTCTTCTTCGGCATCTCGGCCGGCAACATGGACTCGATGATCAACCACTACACGGCAAACCGGAAGGTGCGGAACGACGACGCCTACTCGCCGAACGGCGAGATCGGACGCCGGCCCGACCGGGCGACCCTCGCCTACTGCCAGCGATCGCGCGAGGCGTTTCCCGGAGTGCCCGTCGTGGCCGGCGGCGTCGAGGCCAGCCTGCGGCGGATCGCCCATTACGACTACTGGAGCGACACGGTCCGCCGCTCCATCATCCTCGACTCGAAGGCCGACGTGGTGGTCTTCGGCATGGGCGAGCGGACGGTGCTGGAGGTGGCCCGCGGTCTCGACGCCGGAAAAACCGTCAAGGATCTTCGCGGCATCCGCGGCGTGGCCTACAGGCTCGGCGCGAGCGAGCCGCCGCCGGTCGGCCCCGACACGCTCGAACTGCCGACATACGAGTCGGTCACGAGCGACAAACTCGCCTTCTGCGAGATGACGCGGATCTCGCATCTCGAGACGAATCCGCACAATGCCCGCCGGCTCGTGCAGCGGCACGGCCGCGAGGCGGTGGTGGTCAATCCACCGGCGCTGCCCCTTGAAGAGTCCGAGATGGACCAGGTCTACAGCCTCCCCTTCACGCGGAGGCCGCACCCGGCCTACGGCGCGGCGCGGATCCCGGCCTTCGAGGTCGTGGAGCACAGCGTGCAGATCATGCGGGGTTGCTTCGGCGGCTGCACGTTCTGTTCGATCACGGCCCACGAGGGACGAATCATCCAGAGCCGTTCGCAGGAATCGGTGATCACCGAGATCAAGCTCCTCGCCGCCCAGCCCGGATTCAAGGGAACGGTCTCCGACATCGGCGGCCCGACGGCCAACATGTATCAGATGCGGTGCACGCGGCCCGAGGTGGAGGCGAAGTGCCGCCGGCTGTCGTGCGTGCATCCCACGGTCTGCAAGCTTCTCGGCACGAACCACGGCCCGCTCAAGGACCTGATGCGGGAGGCCCGCACGGTCGAGGGCGTGAAGCGGGTGCTCGTCGCCAGCGGAGTGCGGATGGACCTCGCCCGCCGCGACCCCGAGTACCTCGAGGAACTCGCCGCCCATCACGTCGGCGGTCACCTCAAGGTGGCCCCGGAGCACACCGACCCCGAGGTTCTGAACCTCATGAAGAAGCCCTCGGCCGACGACTACGTCGAGTTCGACAAGGCCTTCAAGGACGCCAGCCGCCGCGTCGGCAAGAAGCAATACACCGTCCCCTACTTCATCGCCAGCCACCCCGGCAGTGGGATCGAGCAGATGATCGACCTGGCGGTGTTCCTCAAGCGCAACGGCTACAAGCCCGACCAGGTGCAGGACTTCATCCCCAGCCCGTTCGACATCGCGGCCTGCATGTACCACACCGGGCTCGACCCGATGACGCGGGAGCCGGTGACGATCACGAAGGGGCTCCGCGACCGGCGGACGCAGCGGGCGCTCCTGCAGTTCTTCAAGCCGGAGAACTACTTCGAGGTCCGGCGGGCACTCGAACAGGCCGGCCGCCATGACCTGATCGGCTCGGGCTGCGACTGCCTGATCCCGGCACGGCCACCGAAGGAGGCACTCGACCGCAAGCGGAGCGAGGCGACGCGGGCTTTCACGGAGGAAACGTCGGGCGACCACTTGAGAGGCGGCCCCGCCGCGGGCCGCGAAGGGAGAGGCGGCCCCGCCACGGGCCGCGATCCCTCTGCGGGCAAGACACCCCGAAAGCAAGGCCGCCAACGGAAGAGCGTCGGCTATCGCCCCAAGCGGCCCGGACAGAGCCACTAGTAAACGTCGCGTGAGTCCCCACAGATAGGTAACCGGGTATCGTAGTATCCTGGTCACGCGGACGTTTTCATGGGGAGCGCCGTCAACCATCGCCCATCCGCCAGGAAGCCCCGAGCGCCAGCGAGGGGATGGGAGTTGGTGTCAGAAGCGACCGTGGCGGTGTGTCGTGCCCGAACCCCTCGCTCCCGTTCGAGGCTTTCTGATGGGGTCGGCGAGGCGTGCGAGACGGTACCCGTGCCTGAAGCCGGCATCCGGAAATCAGAGGGCAGGAGGGCCGCAGCGAACGTCCGGCGACGGGGCTGGGCAGGCCCGAACCTCAACTGACAGTCGCACCGATCGGATGCTCCCGGCAGCAACCCGGACAGTGAGTTGACCGTGATCAAATACCTCGGCTCCAAGCGGCTGCTGCTCGACCTGATCGGCGATGCCATCGAGCGGGTGGCACCGGGGCCGAGCGTCGTCGACCTTTTCAGCGGCACGTCGCGCGTGGGCCACGCCCTCAAGCGGCGTGGCTTTCGCATCGTCGCCAACGACCACAATGCCTACGCCAACACGCTGGCACGCTGCTACGTCGAAGCCGACCGTGATGACGTCGAACACGACGCTCTCCGCCTGATCGACGAGTTCAATCGGCTCCCAGGAACGCCCGGCTATTTCACAGAAACCTTCTGCGAGCGGTCTCGATTCTTCCAGCCCAGAAACGGCGCCCGCATCGACGCGATCCGCGAGGAGATCGCCGCCAAGGGGCTGCGGCCCGACCTCGAGGCGGTGGTGCTCGTGTCGCTTATGGAGGCGGCCGATCGGGTCGATTCCACGACCGGCGTGCAGATGGCCTACCTCAAGCAATGGGCACCGCGGGCCTTCAACGACCTGGAACTCCGAATGCCCGACATCCTGCCGCGGCCGAAGGCGGGCCGAAGCGCAGCCCTCTGCCTCGACGCGCTCGACGCTGCACGCCGCACGCCCGCCGACGTCGCCTACGTCGATCCGCCGTACAACCAGCACTCGTATCTGGGCAACTACCACGTCTGGGAGTCGCTCGTCCGCTGGGACAAGCCCGAGGTCTACGGCGTGGCCTGCAAGCGAGCCGACTGCCGGGAGCGGCGGAGCGTGTTCAACTCGCGGCCACGATTCGACGCGGCCATGCTGGAACTCCTCGCCGCCATCCGGGCCCCGGTGGTGGTCGTGTCGTTCAGCAACGAGGGCTGGCTTGCCCGCGAGCGGCTCGAGGCGATGCTTGCGGGGTTGTTTGGCGGCCAGGCTCACGTGGCGACGCTCGCCACCGACTACCGCCGCTACGTGGGCGCCCAGATCGGCATCCACAACCTGCAGGGAGAGAAGGTTGGGAAGGTGAGCCATCTCCGAAACACCGAATACCTCTTCATCGCGGCCGAACGACCACTGGCCGGTGCGATCGACGATCTGGCCGCCGCGGCGCGAACCGCCAGCCCGGCGGATGCGTAGAAGCACCGGATCAGCCTCCCAGGAAAACTCTCCATGCGCCTCGCTCGTTCGCTCGCCGTGCCGCTCCTCGCCGTCGCCGTGGTCGCCGCCGGAGGGCGATGCGCATCGGCCCGCAGCCCGCGCAATCCCTACTCGAGCTTCAACCTGTCGGGCATCAACTACGGGGCGATGCAGTGGGAGCGGGCCCAGCGGCAGGGCAAACGGGTCTGGCCGTACTACAACTCGCCGACACCGCGGTATTCCCGAGGGGGCAGCGTCGGTGTCGCAGGGGGTGTGATCGGCGGCGGCACTGTCCGCACCAGTTCCCGCGGCTGGCGGCGCTGAGCGCGCGGGCGTCGATCAGCCGTCGCTCCGGATTCGTTCGGGGCCTGAGCGTGGTGGGGCCTGATGATGCTTCAGTCCCGCATCCCCTCGCTGGCGCTCAGGGCTTCCTGATTGCCTCGGCATAGCGTTCGAGGCGAGCGGCTGCCCGTGCCAATCGAGCGGCGTAGGAAACCGAGCGGAGTCTGGAGGGCGAAGCGAGGTTTCCTGAGAGTGAGCGAAGGGCAGGATGCCCCGCAGCGAACGTCCAGCGAGATGGCACGGGCAGCCCCGAGCAGCGTGGCGGACACATTCACGCCTGCGGCGGGTCGTCCTGATACATGCGGTACTTCTTCGTGACGATCGCCCCGCCCCGTTCGAGCGTGCGTCGTGAGAGGTAGTTGCTCTCGAGCACCCAGGAGAACTCCACCGCCTCCAGGCCCCACGCGATGAACCGCTCGTAGAGTCCGCTCATCAACACCAGGCCGATGCCCCAGGCCTGATACTCCGGGACCACATTCGTGCTGATCGCCCGCAGCCGCTTGATGGCCTTCTTGTTCCAGAGCAGCCGCAGGAAGCCGAACGGAAACAGCCGGCCGTCGATCGCCTTGATCCGTGGGTTGTAATCGAGCAGGCAGAAGACGGCTCCGACCGGCTTGCCCCCCACCTCCGCCACGATCGCGAGTTCCGGCTCGATGAGATACTTGAGACTGGCCGCCATGTGGTCCACCTCGCCGGGCGTGAGCGGCACGAAGCCCCAGGTTCCCCCCAGGCTCTCGTTGTAGATGTGGAGAAACATCCGCACCTCTTCGGCGAACCGGCTCTTGTCGAGCGGGCGCAGCGTGACGCCGAATCGCTCCTTCACTCCCTCGATCATCGTGGCGAGCTTCGGGTCGATGCCGTCGAGCATCGACGTCTCGCCGTAGAAGGCGAACATGTCCTCGACCTTGCCGAAGCCGGCATCCTCGACCAGGTGGGCGTACCACGGCCGGTTGTGCGTCATCATGAAGAACGGGGGCGTGTCGAACCCGTCGATCAGCAGGCCGCATTCGTAGTTGAGCGTGGGGTTCGCCGGGCCGCGGATGGAACTCATGCCCTGGGCATGCAGCCAGTCGCCCGCCGCCTGGAAGAGCGCCCGCGAGGCGGCCGTGTCGTCGTCGCACTCGAAGAAGCCGAAGAAGCCCCGCTGCTCCTTGTAGCGGTCGATGTGGCCGGCGTTGACGATCGCCGTGATCCGCCCCACGTCGCGGCCGCCGCGGGTGACCAGGAACGACCGGCTCTTCGACCGCTCGTAGAACGGGTGCTTGCGGAACCCGAGCAGTTCCTCCTGCGACATGATCAGCGGTGGCATCCAGCAGGGATCGTCCTGGTAGATCCGCCACGGCAGGCGGATGAACCGCTGCTGCTGGCCCCTCGTCTCGACCGGCTGGATGGCGATGTCGGCCACGGAAACCTCCCTGTTTTCGTGCATCTTGGGTGGCCGCGGTCATGGCCGTCAAATCGGCCCGCGGCGACGGTGAGCCGCCGCGGCCGCCCGCCGTCAGGCCCTGCGGATGGTCGCAAACCACGCCCGGGCCCCCCCGGCCGTGAACTCCGCGCCAACGATCCCGGGCACCACCTCGAACCGCGACGGCTCGATCGATTCGATCTCCCAGCCCGCGTGAAACGCGTCGCGGAGTTCGTGCTCGGCGACCCGCCGCGGACCGTGGGTGCCAGGCTCCTCGGTGGCGAAGCAGAGCACGAACAGCCTCGCCCCGGGTTCGAGCAGCGCGGCGAGCGCCCGCACGTAGGCCGCGCGGCCGGCGTCGTCGAACGTATGGAAAAGACCACAGTCGGTCACCGCGTCGAACCGTTCAGGGATCGATCCGAGGTCGCGGGCATCCATCCTCAGAAAGTTCACGGGCACGGCCCGCTCCGCCGCCTTTCGCCGTGCCGCCTCGAGCGGCGGCTCCAGGAAATCGACGCCGGTCACGGCACGGCCCTGCTCGGCAAGCCAGATCGCGAGGTCGCCGGTGCCGCAGCCGCTGTCGAGCACGCGGCCCCCGATTCCCTCGGAGGCCTCGGTGAACGCCCGCTGGGGGCGGCCGATGTCCCAGGGCGCACGGGGGGCGGCATAATAGGCGGCGAAGCGTTGCTCGGCCGGGACGGCGTCGTGGGTCATGACGGCATCATACCCGCACGCCCCACTCCCGGGCCGCCGGCGCCATCATCGGGCCTCTCCGCGAGCCACCACCGCATGCCGCACATCCTGGTTGTCGAAGACGAGCAGCATCTCGCCTTCGGCATCAAGTTCAACCTCGAGGCCGAGGGCTACACCGTGACCACGGCCGGCGACGGGCCGGCGGCGCTCGACCTCCTTCCCAAGGCGACGCCCCCGGTCGACCTCCTGGTGCTCGACCTGATGCTCCCGGGCATGAGCGGCTACGCGGTCTGCGAGACCCTCCGCGGCCGCGGCGACACGCTGCCGATCGTGATGCTCACCGCACGGACGCTCGTCGAGGACCGGATCCGGGGCTTCGACGCGGGGGCCGACGTCTACCTCCAGAAGCCCTTCGACCTCGAGGAACTGCTCTCCGTGATCCGCAGCCTGCTCTCCCGCCGCGGCCGCGACGATCGCGCGGTCGATCCCGCGGAGTCGGCCCCAGCGGCGACCGTGCGGTTTGGCTCGGCCGAGGTCAACTTCGACACCTGGGAGGCGACGTGCCGGGGCGAGCCGGTGAAGCTCACGAGTCTGGAAATGAAACTCCTCAAGTATCTCGTGCAGCACGAGGGCAAGGTGGTGACCCGCGACGAACTGCTCACGAAGGTCTGGGGGATGAACCGGCCGCCGGCGACACGGACGGTCGACACCTTCATGCTCAACCTGCGAAAGACCTTCGAAGACGACCCGTCGCGGCCGGTCCACTTTCTTTCGGTCCGCGGCACCGGCTACAAGTTCGTCAGCGACCGAGCAGTGCCGCCGCGGCCTTCCCCGGATCAGGCGTTTTGAGCAGCGATTCGCCGACGAGCATCGCGGCGATCCCCGCCACCTCGAGCCGCGCCACGTCGGCCCGCGTCTTGATGCCGCTCTCGGCCACGAGCAGCACGTCGTCGGGCACGTCTTCGCGGAGCCGCAGCACGGTATCGAGGTCGGTGGTCATCGACTTCAGGTCGCGGTTGTTGATGCCGACCAGCGTGGCCCCGAGATCGAGCACGCGGGAGAGATTCTCCGGGTCGTGAAGTTCCACCAGCGGCGTCATGCCGAGGTCGAGAATCTCACGGTAGAGGCTGCGGAGGTGGCAGTCGTCGAGGCATTCGGCGATCAGGAGCACGGCGTCGGCCCCGTGAGCCCGCGCCTCGATCACCTGGTAGCGGTCCACCACGAACTCCTTGCGGAGCACGGGCAGCGGCACGGCGATCCGGGCACTCTCGAGATCGACGAGGCTGCCGCCGAACCCGGGGCCATCGGTGAGGATGGAGAGGCAGCTCGCCCCGGCGTCACGGTAGCCGCACACGACCTCCTCGATCGTGGCGCCCGGGCGGATCTCGCCGGCCGACGGGCTCTTCCGCTTGAACTCCGCGATCAGCTTGATGGGCCCCGGCGCGGCGAGGGCCCCGAAGAAATCCCTCACCGCCGGCGCCACGGAGAGCCGCCCCTCGAGCGCCGCCGTCGGCACGCGGTCGCGGCACGCCGCCACCTCGAGCTTCTTTCGCGCCACGATCTGGTCGAGGATGTCGGACATGCCTGAAGGATAGCCCGTCTGTGCTCAATCTCCAGAGGGACTGGCCTCCGGAGGGATTGCCGCCATCGGCACGACAACCGATGCCGAACCGCGGGCGATCCACGCTGGACACCGCATCGTGTGGCGGTTCGCCCCACGCCTCACGGCGTTGGCTTGGACGGCGGCCGCGCAAGGCTCTCGGAGGATCCGAGCGAGTTCGCTGCTCGAACGCTGCGGAGCGCCCGCCGCGTGGCACACGTCTCACCGGCTTCTGCGCGTGCCTCCGATCCGGCTGCTCCCCCTTCCGGAATCTCAAGAGAGGTTGATGCAGCGAGGGGCTGCCCGTGCCAATCGAGCGGCGTAGGAAACCGAGCGAAGCCAGGATGGCGAAGCGCGGTTTCCTCCGAGTGAGCGTAGGGCAGGATGCCCGCAGCGAACGTCCGGCGAGATGGCACGGGCAGCCCCGAGCATCGTAAATGCCGCAAGACCACCTTGAACCATAGACGGCGTTGGGCGAACAACCACCAGCCATCGCATGCAACGCGCCGCGCCTGCAGCAGCCATCAGACCCGCAGGAGGATGCCGCGACGATAGAGCCAGCGGGCCGTGAGGAGCATCAGGAGGAAGCCGGTGATGCTGCCAACCCAGGCCCACTCGGGCGACAGCGGCCCGATGAGCCGCTGGTTCACCGTGCGAAAGGCTCCCATGCCGGCCGCCAGATAGAGCGAGATCGGATTGGCACCGACCCAGACGAACGGCTCGCACCACCGCCGCCAACCGCGAACATCGATGATCCAATAAAAGCCGGCCAGCAGGATCGCGCTCCAGCCCGCAGTGACCAGCACGAAGCTCGACGACCAGAGTTTCTTGACGACGGGAAAGAACGGGTGCCATGCCCAGCCAGCCGCCAGCAGGGCGATGCCGACCAGCAGCAGACCAGCGACCTTCCGCCGTGGAGACATGTCGCGAGCAAGCCAGTCCCCGGCCAACAGCCCGAGCAGAGCCGTGCCGATCGCCGGGAGCGTGCTGAGAATCCCTTCGGGGTCGTGGTCGCCGTCGTACTTCCGACCCGGGAGCCAGATGCTGTCCAGGTAGTTGGCGAGGTTTCTCCCCTCGGCGAAGTCCCCGGCTCCGAAGCCTGGGACGGGAACGAACGAGAGCAACAGCCAGTAGGTCGCAAGCAGCACGGCCGTGGCGATGGCCAGGCCACGCACGTCGAGCCAGATCGACAGCAGGCCGGCGACCGCGGAGGCGACGCCGATCCGCTGGATCACCCCCAGCCAGCGGACCTGGTCCCATCCGCGGCTCAGCCCGCCCGAATAGATCACGCCGAGCGCGAAGATCACGAGGGCCCGCACGAGCAGGTGTCTGATCACGGCCGCACGCCCCTCCCGCTCCAGTCGCCGCGGCACGGAAAACGCCATCGCCGCACCGGAGATGAAGAGGAACAGCGGGAAGATGAGGTCCTCGAAGTGCAGGCCGGCCCACTCCACGTGCGCGAACTGTGTCTTCAGCACGGCGGTGAGCGAACTCCGCGGCAGAAACCTCCCCAGCACCGCTTCGATGGCGGCCGTCAGGCCCAGGATGCAGCACATGTCGAAGCCCCGGAGGGCATCGAGAGAGACGAGTCGTGGGTTCGCGACTGACTGCATGAAGAGCCGCCGATGAACGCGATTCAGTGCCGGAAGTGCCGCCGGGCGGTGAACACCATTGGAATCCCGGCCGCATCTGCCGCCGCGATCACTTCGGGATCCCGCTTCGAGCCGCCTGGCTGCACGACGGCCGCAATCCCCGCCTTCGCAATCAGTTCGATCGAGTCGGGAAACGGGAAGAAGGCGTCGGAGGCGAGCACGCCGCCCCGCGCCTTCGGCCCGGCCTTCTCCAGCGCGATCCGCACCGCATCGACACGACTCGTCTGGCCGATGCCGGCACCGGCGAGGCTCGTGCCGTGGCAGACCGCGATGGCGTTGCTCGTCAGCCGGCGAACGAGCGTGAAGGCGAAGTCGAGGTCCTGCGTGAGCGCCGGCGGCGGGGCGGTCTTTGTCACCACCCGCCACGTCGCCGGATCGTCGCACTCGTCGTCAGGACGCTGCGCGAGCAGGGCGCCGGCCACGCTCCGCAGTTCGAGCCCGGCCGTCGCCTCCCACGGGTCGCCGGCAGGCACTTCCACCAGGCGCACGCTCGCCTTCCACGTGGGCCGGGTGGTGAGCATCTCGACCGCCTCCTTCGCGAAGGCGGGCGCGGCAATCACCTCCACGAACAGGCCCGGCCCGCACAGCACCTCGGCGCAGTCGCGGTCGAACAGGCGATTGACGGCGACGATGGAGCCGAAGGCGCTGGTGGGATCGGCGGCCATCGCGGCTGCGACCGCTCCGGCCGTGGTGCCGTCGGAGGCTGCCCCGCAGGGGTTCGTGTGTTTGACGACCACGGCCGCGGGATCCTGGATCAGCCCCGCAAGCCGCGTGGCGGCGTCGAGGTCGAGCAGGTTGTTGTAGGAGAGTTCCTTGCCGCAGATCTGCGTGAGGCCCGCGAGCCCAAGGTGCGTTCCCACCGGGGCATACATCGCCGCCGACTGGTGCGGATTCTCCCCGTACCGCAGCGTCAGCCGCTGTTCGAGGTCCAGCGTCACGCGGGCCGGCAGCGGCGGATCGTCGCCGGCATGCGGCTCGACCGGCCGCTCGGCCGACGGCTCGGCGACAAGCCCGGCGTGCCGGGCCATCCACCGGGCGATCACCGCGTCGTACTTCGCGGTGTGCTCGAAGGCCGCGGCGGCGAGCTGCCGACGCTCCGCGAGCGTCGTGCCGCCCCGGGCGACCGATGCGATGAAGGCGTCGTACTGGGCTGGGCTCGTGACGATGCTGGTGAAGGCGTGGTTCTTGGCGGCCGCCCGGACGAGACTCGGACCGCCGATGTCGATGAGCTCGATCGCCTGCGCCGGCGTGCAGTCGGGCTTCGCGATCACGCTCTGGAAGTCGTAGAGGTTGACGATCACCGCGTCGAACCGCGCGATGCGATGCTCGGCGAGCACGGCGAGGTCGTCGGGCCGGTCGCCCCGGGCGAGGATGCCGGCGAAGATGCTGGGATGGAGCGTCTTCACGCGGCCGTCGAGCACCTCGGGAAAGCCGGTGATCGCCGACACGTCCTCCACCGTGACGCCGAGTTTGGCCAGCGCCGTCGCGGTGCCGCCGGTGCTGGCGACGCGCACACCCGCGGCCTTCAGTGCCGCGGCGAGCCGGTCGAGCCCCGACTTGTCGAACACGCTCACGAGCACGCGACGGATCGGAACGATGTCCACGGTCGGGGCCGTGGGAGCGGGGTGGGTGGTGTGCATGGCCCGATTAGACCAACGACGCGCAGGCTGAAAAGACCGCTGTGCTCCTCCACGCCGAACCTACGGCCAGCCCCCACCGCTCACGCGATTGGGCTTCCTGATGCAGCGGGCGAGGGGTGCCCGTGCCCTGGAGCCGGGCTTGGCGGCCAGCGAAGCCAGGATGGCGAAGCGCAGCCGGCATGCAGTGAGTGAAGGGCAGGATGCCCGAAGCGAACGTCCGGCCCCAGGGCATGGGCAGCACCGAGCCGAGCCGAGCGATCCGGATTGCCCCTATCGCTCACGCGATTGGGCTTCCTGATGCCGATCGCAGGAAGCGTAACGCCGTCAGGCGTACGGCCATCCCATGCTAGACCACCCAGCCCCCATCGCTCACGCGATTGGGCTTCCTGATGCCGATCGCAGGAAGCGTAACGCCGTCAGGCGTACGGCCATCCCATGCTAGACCACCCGGCCCCCATCGCTCACGCGATTGGGCTTCCTGATGCCGATCGCAGGAAGCGTAACGCCGTCAGGCGTACGGCCACCCCATGCCCGACGCTACCCCAGCGTGCGCGACGCCGCCGGCAACTCCACCTCGAAAACGGTGCCGGGAGGCGGCTGGCGACCGCGAACGAGCACCTTGCCCCGCATCTGCTTCACGAGAGCCTTCACGAGAAACAGGCCCAGACCGGTGCCTGGCGTGGATCGCTCGAGTTCGCTGCCGAGGCGGTGAAACCGGCGGAAGATCAGCGGGCGGAGCGGGATCGGAATGCCCGGGCCGTTGTCGGCCACGGCAATCCGCACGCGGCCGGAGTTGGTGTGACTGACGGTCACCACGACCCGCGGATCGGGAAGCGAGTATTTCACCGCGTTGTCGAGCAGGTTGCGGATCACGATCTCGACGTCGGCGGTTTGACCCACAACCCTGAAAGGCCCATCCGCGGCGGCCTCGATGGCGATCGTGTCTTCGGCCACCCCGTGCCGTTGGACCACGGCGGCGCGGACGCCGTTGAGCACGGCTTCCACGTCGGCCGCATCGCCCCCCGCCTGCGGTCGGCGCTGGAGCGTCTTGGCGGCGTCGAGGAGGTGGTCGATCAGCGTGTCGAGTCGCTCCACGTCCTGGAGCATGATCCGGTGGAAGTCGGCCTGCTGCTCGGCGGGCACGGCCCGGCGGGTGAGCGTCTGCAGCGAGAGCTTGAGCGAGGCGAGCGGGCTCTTGAGTTCATGGGTCACGCTGTCGATGAAGTTGCTCTGCCGCTGCGACAGCGCGATCGCCTTGACCGTGAGCGCAAGATAGACGATCACCCCGGCGAGCACGATGACGAGCAGGGCCACGCCGACGCCGAGGACGGTCCAGTAGAAGACCGCATTGCGCGAACCGAGAGCGGCCGCGATGCTGACGAGCACCCAGCCCACCGTCAGCGCGATCAACGCCGCGATCAACACCACCCCGAGGAGGATCGGCCAGCCGAATGAGCGACGCGGTTCCATGAGCCGGTTTCCTGGCGGTCGGCGCGCGGCGGCCTCGGCTGCCGTATGCTGATGGCCGACATCATGACTTCTCCGCCCGCCGACCGCGAACCGTCAGCCTCCATTTCCCCCGCCCAGCGGTCCCGGCCGCCGCTCATCCTGACGGCTGGGCGAACGAGCGTGGTCTTCACCTGGCACGGCGACCGCTGGCGGCACAGCGTCAGCATCGACGGTGTGCCCTTCGCCACGTCGAAGGAACACACGGCCGACGGCCGCGATCGGTCGTGGCCTGCATCACCGCCGCTCGTCGAACTCTCGCTGCTCGAAACGCCGACCGGCCCCGCGATCCTCGCGGTGGGCCTGGCCGGCCGGTCGCACTATTCGGCGAGCATCGTTCCTCATCCAGTCGAGCCCGACACGTTGCTCATGGAAATCGCCTGCCGGATCAAGGAGCCGCCGGTGTGGCTCGGATCGACGTACGACGCGGCGGGCGAGGCCGTGCGGGTGACGCCGCAGGACACCCCGATTGCCGACCTTCCGGCCACGGTCTGCTGGTCGTATGCCATCGGCCCCGCAGGCATCCGAGCGGTGCCCCCAGCGGCCGCCCCCAGGTGCCGGTGACGGCCGGTCGCGGCCGCATCTTGCGATCCCCGGTGCCATCGATCACATTCATGGCTTCGCCATCCCGTCCCCCCGTTCCCGGCCGCGACAGCCCATGTTCGACGTCATCGAGCGACTCAAGGCGGAATGGACCGACAGGTACGTCGTGATCGATTCGCCAGCCCCCGAACTCGCGCGGTTCGCGCGGGCGACCGGCCAGGTGAAGACGGTCAACATGAACGGACGCTGCCTGGTCGAATTCGACCAGTTCAACAACATCGGCTGGTACGACATCGACCCGTCGTGCCTGAAGGTGGTGCCCAAGCCGCTGCCGAAGCCCGCCGAGCCGAAAGAGAAGTCGGCGAAGCCCGCGGCCAAGGCCGCGCCGGCGAAGGAGGCGGCCAAGCCCGCCGCCGCCAAGAAGCCCTCGACGGCCGACATCCTCGCCGCCGCTCGCGGCAAGGCGGCGACAGCAAAGCCGGCGGGTGAGGCCAAGCCTGCTGCCGGCGGCAAGCCCTCGACAGCCGAGATCCTGGCCAGGGCCCGTGGCGCCAAAGCCGCGGCGGCCCCTGCGGAAGCCATGATCGAGGAACCCGTGGTCGAGCAACCGGCACCGGCACCGGCCCCGGCGAAAGCGGCCGCTGCGAAATCCTCGAGTGGCAGCCTGCCGACGACCACCGCCGAGAAGATAGCCTGGTGCCGAGCCCATGACGCGAAGGGCTGATCGGCCGCTCGCGCCTGCACGTGGCCCGCTCACCCGACTCGCACCTCGTTCCCCTCGGGAGTTTTCCATGTCCTGCGGCGTCGCGTTCCAGACCACCCGTTTCCGTGCCATGAGCCTGCCGGTCGGCCTGGTTGTGCTGCTGGCGGTGGTGGGCTGCCGCCCGCTCTCGCAACACCCGCTCGTGAAGGAGGCCGCCGACGAGGTGCGGGGCAACGCCCGTGTCGCCGAGGCCCTCGGCAACCCGGTCACCTGCGGGACGAGCATCCGCGGCACTGCCAACGAGACCGACGGCATCGCCGCGCTCGAGTTCGACGTCTCGGGTCCGTCTGGCAAGGGAGCGGTGGCCGTGGAGGGCAAGAAGACGCAGGGCACGTGGGGGGTGACGATGCTGGAGTTGCGGCCAGCCGCGGGGGCGAAGGTGTCGCTCACCGCCGACCTGGAGTCCCGCACGGGCACCGACACGCCGAAGTTCGACCCCGCCGCCAAGCCTGCGACGAGTTCCTCACCCCCCCCTCCTCCCGCCGATGTCGAGATCGTGCTGCCGCCCGGTCCGCCAGGGCAGTGACGAACGGCGAAGCCTTGCCGTCTGGCGGGGTTTTTCCGCTGCATTTCCTCATTCCATCCCCCGCGGCCCAAATGTTTGACTCGCGTGGGGACGCGTCCATAATGTCGAGGTTCCCGTCGCTCGTCGCGCCCGCCACGGCAATGCTGCCGTCCCGCCCGCGGGTTGCCTGATGAAAGTCCGCAGTCCGCCTCACGGCAGGCTCGTTGCGTCGTTCATCGGGCCTGCGTCAATCCAACGGGATCAAGGCAACCAGGGCCAGCGGGTCGTTCCGCCTGCCTGATGGCTGCCCGCTGAACTCGCATCGAAAAGGAGTGGTTTCGACCCAATGGCCCGGATCCGCAACGTCTTCGAAATCATCGAACTCTACGGTCACGACGAAAACTTCGAGCCGCAGTGCACGCCGGAATTCATTCCGACCACCGCGCCGGCTGGTTCCAAGCAAAAGATCGACATCCTCGCCGAACGCATCCAGCGGGGCATGCCCCTGTGGCACCCGGAAGATTCCACCGAGTCGTCCGCGCTCGTGGGCTGCGGTGCCGAAGACTGACCTTCGCTCCTGCGAATGCGTCAGCGACGCACGCTCTGAAATCGCCATCGACGCCCCCGCAGGTCCCGGCCTGCGGGGGCGTCGGCTTTTTCACCGGCGGCCGCGGAGGGCCTGCTCGATGTCGCGCCGGGCTGTGTCCGCCTTGAGCTTCTGCCGCTTGTCGTGGGCCTTTCGGCCGCGGCCGACACCGAGCAGCACCTTCACGCGGCCGTTCTTGAAATACGCCTTCAGCGGCACGAGCGTAAGCCCCTTCTCGAACGCATGGCCGGCGAACTTCGCGATCTCGCGGCGATGAAGGAGCAGCTTCCGCGGCCGCTTCGGCTTGTGGTTGAGCTGATTGGCTTTCTCATACTCGGGGATATCGCAGCCGAGCAGCCAGACTTCGTTGCCGTCCACGCGGCCGTAGGCCTCGTCGAGGCTCATCCTGCCTCCGCGGAGACTCTTGACCTCGCTCCCCACCAGCGCGATGCCGCACTCGAGGGTGTCGATGATCTCGTAGTCGTGGCGGGCCTTGCGGTTCTCGGCCACGACCCGCTCGGCAGGCTTGTCGTCCCCCTTCTTCGCCGCCTTGCTCTTGGGAGCGTTCTTCGGCGACGACGAGGTGGGTTTGGGGGGCTTGGCGGCGGACACAGGCGATGCTCCCCGCGGGTGCGGGACTGGAATCGGAAGACTACACTTTACGTTCTTCGCCGCCCTACGTCCCCGCCCCCCGGATCCTTCCCCGCATGCTCGCCATTTCCCGCCATCGGACGCTCAGCCTGACGCTTGTCACGCTGATCGGATTCGCGCCGTGGCCGCTCCACGCCGATCACGGCTTCGTGGCGGGTGACGCCAAGCCGTCGGGCGACGGCCCGGTGGTGCAGGTGCCCGGTGGCTGGATGGTGGCCTACGACGAGACGATCCCCGGCACGACCGTGACCTTTCGGATGATTCCGCTGCCCGGCGGCACGTTCCGCATGGGCAGCCCCGACGGCGAAGCGGATCGTGGGGACGACGAGGGTCCCCAGTTCGAGGTGACGATCGAGCCCTGTTGGTTTGGGAAGTGCGAAGTCACCTGGGCGGAGTACAAGCGATACATGGCCGCCTTCGAGCTCTTCAAGGCGATGCGGTCGGCCAAGATCCGGCCGATCACGCCCGACAACGAGGCCGACGCCGTGACGGCGCCGTCGGCGCTGTACGACCCGACGACCACGTTCGTCAACGGCGAGGACGACACGCTGCCGGCCGTCACGATGACCCAGTTCGCGGCCCGCCAATACACCAAGTGGCTCAGCGGCCTGACCGGCCGGTTCTACCGGCTGCCCGCCGAGAGCGAGTGGGAATACGCCTGTCGTGCCGGCACGACCACGCTCTGGACCATCGGCGACGACGTCGAGGATCTCGACGACGCGGCCTGGTTTGCCGACAACTCCGACGAGGCGCCGCACCCCGTCGGCCACAAAGCCGCCAACGCCTGGGGCCTCCACGACATGCACGGCAATGTGGCCGAGTGGTGCGTCGACGAGCTCGTGGCCGGCGGCTACGGACGGCAGGCGGCGCTGCCGCAGCCGGTGGGCGTGGCCGACTCGATCACCTGGCCGCAGAAGCTCTATCCGCGGGTGCTTCGCGGGGGTGCCTACTACGACGAGGCCGCCCAGTGCCGCAGCGCTGCCCGCCGCGGCTCCCGTGATGCCGGCGGGACACGCGAAGAGCCCGACTGGAAGGACGTCGATCCCAACCTTCCCAAGAGCCCGTGGTGGTACACCGAGGAGCCCGCCCTCGGCGTCGGCATGCGGGTGGTCCGCCCGCTCGCCGAGCCGGACCTCGCCGTCCGTCGCCGTTGGTGGGACGCCGACACCGAGAGCATCAAGGCCGACACGGCCGACCGCGTGCAGCAGGGACGCGGCGCGCTGGGCATCGTCGATCCGAAACTTCCAGCCGACCTGAAGGCCGAGGGGATCACCGAATGAATGCGATGAATGCGGCAAGCCTGACGACCCGCCTGCTCTGCGTCGCCGCAACGTCCGCGGCGCTCTTCTCCTCGCCGACACCGGCGGCCGACTGGCCCGATTGGCGAGGCCCCAGGCAAGACCGCCACTACGACGGCCCCCCGCTCGTGACTTCGTTCGATCCGGAGGCGGGAACGAACGTGCTCTGGAAGAGCGACGAAGCCGGCGGCATCTCCACGCCGGTGATCATGCACGGCAAGCTCTACACGCTGGTCCGCCACAAGCCGGGCACGAAGGAGGAGGCGGAGAAGGTGCTCTGCCTCGACGCCGCCACCGGGAAAAAACTCTGGGAAAACGTGTTCAATGTCTATCTCTCGGACGTGCCGGCCGAGCGGGTCGGCTGGTCGGCGGTGATCGCCGATCCCGCGTCGAACACGGTCTTCGCGCACGGCGTCTGCGGCGCGTTCACGGCGATCGACGCGGCCACCGGAAAGACGAAGTGGCAACGGTCGCTCCATGAGGAGTTTGGGTTTCTCTCCACCTACGGCGGCCGCACGAACATCCCGGTGGTCTTCGAAGATCTCGTGATCGCCAGCGCCGTCGTCACCGGCTGGGGCGACACCGCCCGGCCCGCCCACCGTTTCCTCGGGATGGACAAGGCCACGGGCGAGGTCCGCTGGATGAACGGCACGAAGGAGTTGCCCGAAGACACCACCTACAGCACGCCCTCGCTCGCCGTGCTCGGCGGCCAGGCGGCGCTCGTCTTCGGATCGAGCGACGGGAGCGTCTGGAACTTCCAGCCAAGGACGGGCAAGGCCGTCTGGAATTTCAAGCTCTCGCGTCGCGGGCTCAACGTCGCGCCGCTGGTCGATGGCGACAGCATCTTCATCTCCCAGGCGGAGGAGAACCTCGACAACACGTCCATGGGCTCGGTGACCCGGTTCAGAGGCGTGGGCTCGGGCGACATCACGCCCACGAACGCCGTCTGGCAGAAGAAGGGCGTGATGGACGGCAGGTCGATGCCGGTGGTGCTCGGTGATCGCGTCTACTTCGTGGACGACGGCGCGAAGGTCTACACCTTCGACAAGGAGACCGGCGAGCCGATCGGCAAGCCGGTGAAGCTTCTCGGGACGATCGTGCGGGGCAGCCCGCTGGTGGCGGATGGCAAGCTCTATGTCTGCTCGACGAGCGGCTGGCACGTGCTCGAGCCGACGAAGGACGGCTTGAAGTTCGTCAACCGGATGCGGCTTGAAGAGGAAGACGAGGTCACCGCCTCGCCCATCGCCTGCAGCGGCCTTCTCTACCTGACCACGGGCGCCCGGCTCTACTGCCTGGGCGAGACGATGGCGGGCTCGGCCTCATCGGGCCCGGCCAATCCTGGTCCTGACATCGTGTCCGCCGCCGCGGGCGGCACGCCAGGCGAGCCGGCGTGGGTGCAGGTCGTGCCGGCCGAGGCGCAGATCGCCGCCGGAGCGACGGTGCCCCTCAAGGTGCGGCTCTACGACGCCGCGGGCCGGTTTGTGAAGGAATCAGCCGCCGACTTCGCCGCATCGGCGGGCGGGATCTCGCAGGAGGGCGTCTACACCGCTCCCACCACGGGCCACGCCGCCGCGATCATCACGGCGAAGGTCGGCGATCTCGAAGGGAAGGCGCGGATTCGCTCGATGCCGCCGCTCCCCTGGCGTTTCGACTTCGAAGACATCCCACTCGCCGCGGATCCGAAGACGGGCGTGGTGAAGGGGGAACCGCCGCTCCCCTGGATCGGCATGCGATATCGCCACGCGGTCCGCGAGGTCGATGGCTCGAAGTGCCTCGTGAAGGTGACCACGATCCCCAAAGGCACCCGGAGCCAGGGCTGGATCGGGCCGATCGGGCTCCACGACTACTCCGTGCAGGCCGACTTCCGAGCCCAGGAGACCGGCGTGGAAAAGCCGGGGTCGCCCGCCTCCGACGCGCCGAAGTCCGCCGCCACCGACGCCGATGCCTTCGCCAAGAAGTTCGGCAACCCGGCGGCGCTCGAGAAGGCGAGGATGCCCGACATGGGCCTCGTCGCACAGCGGTACACGCTCGACCTGATGGGTGCGAGCCAGCAGCTGCAGCTTCGCTCCTGGCCGCCGCAGGTAGCCACCTATTTCTCGAAGACGATCCCCTTCGCCTGGGAGGCGGGACGCTGGTACACCGTGAAACTCGAGGCCCGCACGAGAGACGGCGCGGCGGTGCTCCGCGGCAAGGTCTGGCCGCGGGGCGAGAAGGAGCCGGAGGCCTGGACGATCGAAGGCGTTCACGAGGCGGGCAACCTCCAGGGCAGCCCGGGTTTCTTCGGCAACTCGAAAGACTCCGAGATCTACATCGACAACGTGTTCGTGGAGGCGGTGAAATGACAATGAAGAAAAGTCTCACGGGCGCCGGGGTTGCCCCCGCCATGTCGCCGGACGTTTGCTCCGGCCATCCTGGCCTCCGCTCACTCCATGCTGGCTGCGCTTCGCCATCCATGGCTCCGCTGGCCAGCAAGGCCGGCTCCATGGCAGGGGCAACCCCTCGCAGATTCTTTCCGCGTTGGTTTCAGATGCTGGGCGTCGTCGTGCTCACTGCGTACGCGGCATCGGCCGCCGAATGGAACCAGTGGGGCGGCTCGCCGAGCCGCAACAACGTGCCCGAGGCGACGAACCTGCCCGTCGAGTGGGCGCCGGGCGACTTCGACCCCGATACCGGGGCATGGGATCCGAAGACGGCGAAGAACGTCGCCTGGGTGGCGGCGCTCGGCAGCCAGTCATACGGCAACCCGGTGATCGGCGACGGCAAGGCGTTCGTCGGCACCAACAATGGCAAGGGCTGGCTGAAGCGGTATCCGCCGGCCACCGACCTCGGCTGCCTGCTCGCCTTCGACGCCACGAACGGCTCGTTTCTCTGGCAGGACTCGAGCGAGAAGCTTCCCACGGGCCGCGTTCACGACTGGCCGCTGCAGGGCATCTGCTGCGCGCCGCTCGTGGAGGGCGACCGGCTCTGGTACGTCACCAGCCGCGGCGAGGTGAAGTGCCTCGATACCGCGGGCTTCCGCGACGGCGAGAACGACGGCCCCTTCACCACCGAGAAGGAGCAGGGGCAGGACGAGGCCGACGTCGTCTGGGTGCTCGACATGATGAAGCAGCTCGGCGTGTCGCAGCACAACATGTGCTCGTGCAGCGTGACGAGCGCCGGCGACTTCCTGTTCGTCAACACGAGCAACGGCGTGGACGAAGGCCACCTCAACCTCCCCAACCCCGACGCCCCGAGCTTCCTCTGCCTCGACAAGCGGGATGGTACGGTGCTCTGGGCCGATGGCTCCCCCGGCGCCTACGTGCTCCACGGCCAGTGGTCGAGCCCGGCCTACGCGGAGCTCGGCGGCGTGCCGCAGGTGCTCTTCGGTGGCGGTGACGGCTGGCTTTATTCGTTCGACGCCCGTGGGGACGCGGGCAAGCCGAAGCTCCTCTGGCAGTTCGACTGCAATCCGAAGGAGTCGAAGTACACCCTCGGCGGCCGTGCCGACCGAAATCACATCATCGGCACGCCGGTGGTACACGACGGGCTCGTCTACATCGCCGTCGGCGAGGACCCCGAGCACGGCGAGGGCGTCGGCCATCTCTGGTGCATCGATCCGACGAAGCGGGGCGACGTGTCGAGCGAGCTGGCGCTCTCGCTCGCCGACCCGAACAAGCCGCTGCCCCGGCGCCGCGAACAGGCCGTGATCAAGGAGCAGGGAGAAGTGGCCCGGCCCAACCCCAACTCGGCCGCCGTCTGGCACTATCCCGGCTTCGACGCGGACGGCAACGGCAAGCTCACCTTCGAGGAGACCATGCACCGTACCTGCGGCACCGTGGCGATCCAGGATGGCCTGCTCTACGTCGCCGACTTCAGCGGACTCTTCCACTGCCTCGACCTGAAGACCGGCAAGCCCCACTGGACCCACGACATGCTCGCCGCCAGTTGGGGATCTCCGCTGATCGCCGACGGCAAGGTCTACATCGGCGATGAAGACGGCGACATCACGATCTTCCAGCTCGGCACGGAGCCAGAGGTGATCGCCGAAATCAACATGGGCAACAGCGTCTACTCCACGCCGATCGCCGTCGGCGACACGCTCTACATCGCCAACAAGAGCCATCTCTTCGCCATCCGGGAGGGCGCCGCGCCGGCGCCGTGATCGTCATGCGCCGCGCCGTCCCCTCACTCGTCGCTTCCCTGCTCGCCATCGCCTGGATGCTGCCCGTGGCAGCCACGGAGCCCGCATCCCCCGGCGATCTCGTCCGCTCGGCGAAACGAATCACGCTGCTTGGCGACTCGATCACCCAGGACGGCCGCTGGGTGGCCGATCTTGCGGCCTGGATGGAGGAGCGGGGGCTCACGGCCGAGGTGATCAACGTGGGCCTGTCGAGCGAGACGACCTCGGGACTCACCGAGGTGCTGCACGCCGGTGGAAAGTTTCCGCGGCCCGACCTCTTCGACCGGCTCGACCGCGTGCTGCGGGTGACGAAGCCCGATCTCGTTTTGGCGATGTACGGAATGAACTGCGGCACCTACCTGCCGCTCGACGAGGAGCGGTTCGCGAAGTTCCGGAGCGGGATCGAGCGGCTGCACGCCGCCGTCGAGAAGTCGGGCGCGAAGATCATCCACCTCACGCCCCCCGTCTACGACAAGCGGCCCGACAATCCCGGTCCGGCCGGTGACGCCGACTACGACGCGGTGCTCACTGCCTACTCCGACTGGCTGCTTGCACGGCGGGCCGACGGCTGGGCGGTGATCGACGTGCACGGACCGATGAAGGCGGCGCTGGCGGAGCGCAGAAAGGCCGATCCTGCGTTTACCTTCACTCCCGACTGCATCCATCCGAACGACGACGGCCACTGGGCGATCTGCCGGGCGGTGATTGCCGGCCTCGGAGATACGCAGGCGGCGGCGAGCGCCGACCTGCCGACCACGCTGGCTCCGTTCCTGCCGGAGGTGACGACGCGAATGAAGCTGCTTCGCGACGCCTACCGGGAGGCGGCGGGCCATGCCCGCCCCGGCACGCCGAAGGGCCTGCCGATCGCCGCGGCCGAGGCGGAGGCCCGCCGGCTCACGGAGTCCCTCCGGTCCCGGCGGCTGCAACTCCGCGGCACGAAGCACGAAAGCGGCGAATGGCGGATGGCGATCGAGTGGCCGCGACCGAAGGTGGTGGCCCCGGGCCCCGCCCCTGAAAAGCCGGCGACGATTCCCGCCGACGCCATCGTGCTCTTCGACGGCAAGGACATGTCGGCCTGGGAGAACGGCGGAAACTGGCCGGTGGCCGACGGCGTGGTGACCGTAGGCAAGGGAGCGATCGTGTCGAAGCAGCCCTTCGGCGACTGCCAGGTGCACGTCGAGTTTCGAATGCCGGCACCGGCCTCCGGGACGGGCCAGGGCCGGGGCAACTCCGGCATCTTCCTGATGGGCAAGTACGAGATCCAGGTCCTCGACTCGTTCGAAGACGGCACCGACGGTCCGCTCACCTATCCCGACGGCCAGTGTGGGGCCCTCTACAAGCAGCGGCCGCCGGCGGTCAATGCCTGCCGCAAGCCGGGCGAGTGGCAGACCTACGACATCCTGTTCACGCGACCGCGATTCGCCGCCGACGGCACGCTCGAAAAGTCGGGCCGCGTGAGTGTGCTCCACAACGGCATCGCGATCCACTCAGACACCGTGATCCTCGGTGAAACATTCTGGCACCAGCCACCGGGCTACCAGCAGCACGCCGACGCCTTGCCGCTCATGATCCAGGATCACGGCAACCCGGTGCAGTTCCGCTCGATCTGGGTCCGGCCCTTCGAACCGGTCGCACCGAAGCAGCTTCCGTAGTGCAGGGTGACAACCTGCGCATGCATCGTGCCGCGGCAACCCTGGAAGGGTCATGAGTGACAAGCGAGGGGCTGCTCATGCCCTCGAGCGGGCTATGGGAGCAAGCGCAGCCAGGATGGCGAAGCGCAGCGGACATGCAGAGAGTCGAGGCCTGGAGGGCCGAGACGAACGTCCGACGAGAGGGCATGGGTAGCCCTGAGCCAGGCCAGACGTGGGCGAACCGCCCTGCATCTCCCGTGCCGAATAGGATTGCCTTGAGGGCCAATACGAATGTCCTGCAAGACGGCGTGGGTAGCCTTTCGCTACAGCGGAACCCTTCCGCAGGTTGACAACCTACGCTACGAAGAAGGTTTCAAACCCGCGAGACGCGATCACCGCGTGTAGGACGTCTCGATGACCGTCGCACCGGCGGACGTCGCCAACGTCGGCTCACCGGAGACGATGATCTCCTGCGGCGTTGACTCGTAAACCACCGGGTAAGGCTTCCGCCAGCCGGCGGCCAGCCAGCCGTCCTTGCGGGCGTCGAACTGCTCGATCGGCAGCGGGCCTGACTTCTCGAGTTCGCCCGGGAGCTTCAGCGGTTCCATGTCGACGACCTCCTTGAACACTTTGTTGAACCGCTTCTGGAGGATTCCCCGCAGCGAGGTCTGCTGGAGGTTGAGCTTCTTGCCGCCGCCGGGCACGAACCCCGGGGGGTAGATCTGCACGTCGCCATCGCGGACCAGACGAACGCCAGCGTGACCCGGCTCGATCCGGTAGGTCGCCCAGACGTCCATGGCGTCAAACTCCCGTTCACCCGAGGTGTAGCGGGTGCCGCGGACGGTCATCTTCACGCGATTGTCATCGACGTCGAGTTCGACCGGCCGCCGCTTGGCGAAGGTGATCGACCACGGCTGCTGATCGGCATCGTTCTTGAGCTCAGCCGGCACGGCGATGTTGTTCTTCTTGAGCTGCTCTTCGACGAACTTCTGGGTGATCGTGCGGCCGCCGAGCGTGATCTCGGCCGAGTTGTTGACCATCGTCTCGTGCACGCGGGCCGAGAGGACCGCGTCGGGATCGACCGGCGGCGGCGAGGTGAAGGCGGCGATCTGGTCGGCCAGCGACTTCCGGGCGGTCACCTGGAGCCGCGAGTGCGTGGTGGAAAGGTTGAGCATCTCCGGATACCAGCCCCGCTCCAGCAGCGGCCTGCGAAACTTCGCCTGATAGTCGCGGGACGCGCGGGAGATCGGATCGGCGGTCTGGCTCTCGAACTGCTCGCGGACCTTCGCGAGGGCCTTCCCCTCGGCGATCGCCTCGGCCTGGGGCCGCATCTCGGCGATCTTCCGCGAAGCGATCTTGCGGATCAGCCGCTGGCCAAACTTCTTGTTGACGCCGATACCGGCAGTCTTCGTGTCGGTCGAGGCATGGGCGGAGACAGGGAGGGCGACGATCTGCTGGTCGTCGATCAGCATACGCTTGCGGGCGCCGAGCTTCGTCGTGCCCAGCGTTCGAACCGTCACCGGCCCCTGCGAGCCCTTGGTGTCGGAATGGTTGGTGGCGTCGAAGGCGATGTCGACGGTCGCCCGGTCAGTCGAGGGCACGAAGTCGAGGAACACGAGACCGTCGGTGCGGCCGGTGCCCCGTACCCGCGTGCCGAGCACCGTGTCATTGATCGGCGACACGTCGTTCACCGGACGATTGACGCCGCGGGCGAGCAGGCTTTCATCGACCTCGAGAAACAGATTCGGGCGGTTGACGGCGCTCCGAATCCGCGACACGGCCCCGGGCGCCTGGCCGGAATCCTCGAGCCGAGCCAGCAGCGGCCCGACCGGATCGAGCGGTTCGGGTGTGCCGGTGGCGGCGGCGGTGGCCACCGCCGCTGCGAGCTTGTCGAGCCGCTGGTTGTAGACCTCGGCCGCCTGGGGATTGGTCGCGGCATCGGCTGCCTCGAGATAGCTTCCGACGGCACGGCGGACGGCAGCGAACTGCGGCATCTCGAGGCCGTTTTCGCCGGAGTCGAGCCGCCCGTAGAGTCGCTTGAGTGTGGTGATGTCGGCATGCGAGCCGGACGCAGCCTGCTGCTGGAGCGCGGGCCAGTCGAGATACGTCTTCCAGTTTTCACCACTCGCGCTGCGGGCCAGCAGCCGGTCGAGCGGGCCGATCGCTTCGCGGAGCTTCGACGCGGCCACCGCCAGTCGGCCCTCGGACACCGGGCGAAAGGTCTCGCCGGCACCGAGCGGCTGGCTGCCGAGGGTGGCAAGATCGGCGGCGAACGACGACGCTCCCGCGAGTGAGAAGATCGCGACCGCGAGAGAGAGAGCGTGGCGAAGCGACATGCGAATGGGGTCCTGGGAGAGAATCCTGTGGGCGAATGGAAGACCGACGACGGCGCACGGCCGACCTCCCCTTCCTCGGGAGGCCGAAGTCTATCTTCGCGGGGCTGTCGGCCTCCACACCAAACCTCGCGACTACCACAGGCCCGAAAAAAAGCCGAAAACGACGAGGACGTGGCTGTCGGTTGCCGGTGCAACGCAAAGCGTGGTCCAATCCTGGCCCCTCCCTGCGGCCACCCCTTCCCGCCCCGGCCGCCCATCTCCCTCCGCCATTCCTGCCACGAGGTGATCATGTTCCTTCGCGCCACTCTTGTTGCCCTGTGCTCGCTGCCCCTCGCCTCCGCGCCCGCGGCCACGCCACTGCGAACCAACACCGCTGCGAGCATGCAGGCGGTGCAGCGGATCGACGACTACACCGCCGCCACCGAGGCCGCTCGGGCCTCGGGAGCGATGCTGCTGGTGTCGGTCGAACCGCACGGCGGCGCGAGCCCGCTCGACCGCCCCGGCCTCGAGGAGCGGTTTGCCGCGCGTGGCACGCCCTGGGTCTTCTGCCGCCCCGATGCCGCCACCGCGGCGACTCTCGCAGCCGACCACGGGCTCGTCGAGATGCGGGGCGGGCCCGGCCTGTTCGTCGTGGACCACGCCCATGAGGCCTGGCAGGGCCGGATCGTGTCGGTGCTTCCGCAGACGCCGGGGAAATACTACCGCTTCGCCCCACACCATCTCGACGAACTCGCCTCGCTCCCGGCGGGCTCGCTGACGCAGCGGTCGATGATCCTCGCGGTCCGCCTCCATCCGGAGCGTCCTCGGAGCACCGACGGCTTCTGCGATCCGGGGCTCTGCAGCGAGGCCGAGGCCCACTCCGCCCATCAGGCCCGCATCCGCCGGCAGGGCCATCACGGCTGGGAGACGCGATCGCAGCGGCTCGGCGGTGCCGCGGCCGAGGTCTGCGCCGAGAGCTGGGAAAACCAGGACCTGCTCGATTCCTGTGTGGACTGCGTGGCGAGCTGGCGGCAGTCATCGGGCCACTGGCGGGGCGTCAGCGGATCGCACTCGGCCTACGGCTACGACATCCGCCGTGGCAGCAACGGCATCTGGTACGCCACCGGCATCTTCCGCGAGTGACGGATAGCCCGGTCGCTGGCATATCCGCGACGACCTGCCGGCTGCCGGGCGGCTCGTGCAGCAGGATCGCCACGTGAGTCACCTCCGGGTGCGGATGGGCGACGGCGGCAGCTCATCGGCCTCGAACGGCACCACGATCTCTTTCCGCATCGGCTGCATACACCGGAGCTCGTTGCACGCCTGGTAACCCACGACGATGCGAATCTGCTGCTCGCCGTGCACCGACGGCGTCACCTCGATGGCGTGCGAGAATGTCACGTCGCCGGTGTAGATCCACGATTCCGATCCCAGGGGGTCTGCTTTCGCCTTCGGGCTCTGCCACTGACCGATCGGCCGTATCCCCTCCGGCAGTTCCAGCGTGAGCGACGTGGCCGTGTAGGGCGCCGCGGCCGGCTTGGCATAGATGTGCCAACCGGGACTCACTTCGGCACGCACGATGATCGTGGCCGTTCCGCCGCCGTCCATGACACGGCGTCGTGCTTCGGCCGTCCAGCGTACGTGTTCATCGCCCAATCCCGGCGGGGACACGCCCAGGCCTGCAGCTTCACTCCGCCTTGTATTCGTCCGTGCGGTCGGTGACGCCATGAACGTGAAGCCGCCGACTTCGGTGAAAAACAACCGCTCGCGATTCTCATCGAGCCACTGCCGCCATTCGGCCGGTGTCTGGAACGCTTCGGTGGTGTACCTCTCGAGGACGCGCTGGGCGAGGTCCGGCTGCTCGCCCCGTTCAAGAAGCTCCACGCACGTGCCCAGCAGTCGCGCGTCGTTGTTGGGGATGCCCAACGACCGGGCGTCTTCATCGACGACCATCGCATACTTCGCGTACTCCAGCGGCACCGCGAGCAGGTAGCCGCGGTGCTTCCCGTAGTACTCGACGTACTTCCCCCAGTCGTCACCGAAACGTTCGCGCACAGTCGCGGGCACGACGTATTCCAGGAAGTCCGTTCGTTGGTACTCGGGTTCCTCGGTGAATCCCACTTCGAGCAACGCCTTCTCATGATCGGTAAGTTCGTCGCCGCGTTCCTGCTTCGCGCGCGTCTTCTCGACAGTCACTTTGCATCGTGCATCGAGCTCGGCTCTCCACACGTTGCAAGCCGCCAAGCCTTCGTCCGACAGCCTGTACACCATGTCGTCGACATCGACCCGCGTGGGAATCCAAGGCTCGCCGTGCACCAGAGGCCGCTGACCCGCAAAGCGGCTGATGTAGTGGATCGCGTTCACGAACGCCAGCTTTGCCTCGTCGGTCATGAAGGTGGGTGACGCTACGAAGCCCCAATGCAGGAAGTTGCCCTGACGGGCGATGGCCACCGAATCGCGGCCCTTCATGCACTCGCCGCGAGAGATGGCCTCGCAGTCTGGCGAATCCTCCAGCCCCGGCACGATGACGCAGCCGGACAGAAAGTCCTTCTGGTCGCTGAAGCCTTCCGTCTGCACCCGCCACATCGGCATCGTGTCACCCAGGCTGCGCCCCGACGCGTAACAGCGGTACGACAGCGGTACGTTGACGGCGTGCATCGTGGGCTTCACCGCATGCGGCGTGGTGAAGATCGGATGTCGCGGGTCGAAGTCGTGTGCGTGCGAGTTCAGGCACTGGCAGAGATGGTTGAACTTCCATCCCGGGCCTCGGCAGCCCAGCATGAACGGCCCCACGTCGCTGATCGTGATCGTGGGCCGATCGAAATCCTCGGGAAGCCGGATGACCTGTTCCCGGCCGTTGACGGTGCGAGTCTCCAGAGGCTCGGGCATCGCATCGAGAATTGTCACGTCACATTCAGCGGACATCGCCGGGGTGTAGTCCGCAACTGCAATGGACTTCACTTCCGAGAAGTGTTCTTTCAAGAACGTGCCGAACGCCGGCATCCGCTCGCGGACCAGTTCCTTCCAACGGTGGCTCGACTGGCCCTCCTCGGTGTACCACAGGGCCTTCGGCTCGACGGCAGGATCTGGCCCCACGTAGAGCACGCTCAGCTCCCGATCGGGGGCTGCCGACGCCAGGGCAGCGCCCAGCGTGGCCAGAAGAACTCCGGCGAAAACCACGGGCCTCTGCATGCCGCCTCCCCTTCTTCTCAACGAATCGTAGGTCAGGCGACAACGCCTCGGCAAGCGACATGCCGTCGCGGGCAGCGCGTCCGGCGGCGACGCAACGTGATGAGGCGACCACCGTCGAACGGCTGAACATCGCGGTGCGTGCCGGACGACGATGCGGAAAGCGGCGTCACGACGAACGCATCGCGGCGTCCGGCACAAGGCCGCCGATCGTCACTCTTCCGCGGCCGCCGCGGGGAGCACGAAGATCTTCCCGTCGCCCATGCGGCCGGTGCGGGCGACGGAAGTGATCGCGTTGATGACTTCATCGACGCGGGCGTCGTCCACCCAGAGCTGGATTTCCACCTTTGGCAGAAAGGCGAGCGAGTATTCGCTGTCGCCGTAGGCGTCGAGATAGCTCTTCTGACGTCCGTAGCCCTTCACTTCGCGAACGGTGCAGGCCTCGAGCGGTGCGAACTTCAGCGCCTCGAGCACCCGCTCCGCGAGAAACGGCTTCACGATCGCGATCACTTCCTTCATGCGCTCATGCCGCCGCCCGGCTGGTTGGGCCAACCCCGCTCGCCCGGAGGTGCGAGCGGCGGTCGGCGCGGTGAACCTCGGCTTCACCCCGCCGGCCCTTGAGCGGGTGGGCCATGGATGGCCCATCCCGATCAACTAAAGAAGTTCTCGCCGAAGAGGTTGAGGGGCGGCTTGGTGGTGACGGTGATGTCGCCGTTGACCCGGGTCTGGCAGGCGAGCCGCATCTGCGACTCGTTGCCGATGTAGGCGAGCGACACCGCCATCCGGGCCGACTCCAGCAGCCCCCGCTTGCTGCAGTTTTCCATCCCCTTGGTGACGAGCACCCGGCAGCTGCCGCACTGGCCAAACCCGTGGCAGTTCACCACCTGGTGAACGCCCGGATACAGCTGCACGCCGGCCCGAATCGCTTCCTTCCGAAGATTCGCCCCGGCCGGAACCTGGATTTCCTTCTTTTCGTTCGTGAACGTGATGGTGGGCATGGGAAACTCTCGATGGATCGTGGGGATTTCGCCGATACTGTAGCCGTCTCCCCGGCAACCTCCAAGCGACGGAACTCCCGCCATGGCGGAACTGACAAAGTACCAGCGGTCGATCGTCAAGAACTACTACGAGAATCTCGACACCGCCCTGCTCCAGCGGCTGGGCGAGCAGGTGACCGACCTCTATCTGGCCGAGGGCAAGAAGCGAGAGAAGCTCTGGACGAGCATCGTCACGTCGCTCACCAAGCTCGAGGTTCCGAAGACGCGAATCGACCAGGTCCGCCAATCGGACGACGCCCGGAAGCTCGCAGGTCTGCTCCAGGAACTCCTCGCCAAGGATTGAGAGCCCGGGTTGGCGGGCGGCGATTGACCGGGCCGGCTGACTGCCGCATCCTGTGGGACTTTCCCGCCTCGCAGGACCGCCGGCCATGACCGCTCCCGACACACCGACCACCTCCGCCCGCGCTGCGGCCGTCGAGTCGCTCCGCTGGAAGAAGTTCCCCGTCCTCGACGACGGCTTCGTGGCCCTGGTCGATGTGATGGGCGACGACGGGTCGGTCGTGCAGGCCGCGCGGGTGAGTTACGGCGAAGGCACGCGAAAGGTGAGCGACGACCGCCAACTGATCCGCTACCTCCTCCGGCACGCCCACACCACGCCGTTCGAGATGGCGGAGATCAAGTTCGTGGTCCGCGTGCCGATGGACTGCTGGCGGCAGTGGATCCGGCACCGCACCGCGAGCGTCAACGAATACTCGACCCGCTACTCGCTCGCGATCGACTCGATGCAGGCGACCGGCAACGACGAGTGGCGGAGCCAGGCCACGAACAACCGTCAGGGTTCCTCGGGCCTCATGTCGGCCGAGGTCGGCGGCACGCTCACGCAGGCCGAGCACGAACTGCAGAGCTTCGCCCGAAAGATCTACGAGGAGCGGCTCGAGGCGGGCATCGCCCGCGAGCAGGCCCGCAAGGACCTGCCGCTCTCCACCTACACCGAGGCCTACTGGAAGATCGACCTTCACAACCTGCTCCACTTTCTCGCCCTGCGGATGGACGCCCACGCCCAGGTGGAGATCCGCCGCTACGCCGAGACCATCGGCCACGAGATCGTGAAGCCGCTCTTCCCACTCGTCTGGGAAGCGTTTCTCGACTACCGCATGGAAGCGATGCGGCTCACGCGGCTCGACCGCGAGGTGATCGGCCGGCTCGTGGCCCAGTCCGCGGGCCGTGGCTTCCCGGCCTCGCACGACGCCTTCCTCGCCGCCCAGGATCCGTCGTGGAAGGATCTCGCCCGATCCCGCGAACGCGACGAGTGCCTGGAGAAGCTCGTCTCGCTCGGCCTCGTCACCCGCCCTGCCTGATCCCCACCCGAGCCCCCTGGGAAACCGCCCATGCCCACGCCCTCGCCTGCCGAAGAAGTGCTCGCCGCCACCCGTCGCCTGCTCGACGCCGTCGCCGCCGCCGACTGGAAGACCTACAAGGAACTCGTGGCCGACGACATCACCTGCTTCGAGCCCGAGGCCAAGGGCCAGCTCGTCGAGGGTCTGCCGTTCCACAAGTTCTATTTCGACCTCGCCGCGGAGAAGTCGAAGGGCACCGCGCACGTCACCACCACGCTCGCCTCGCCGGTGGTGAAGATGCTCGGCAACGACGTGGCCGTGGTGTGCTACGTGCGGCTCGTGCAGAAGCTCGACGCCGCGGGCAGCCCGGTCGTGAGCTGCGGCGAGGAGACGCGGGTCTGGGTGCGGATGGCCAGCGGCTGGAAGCACGTGCACTTCCACCGCAGCGTGCCGGGCTGAGCCTCAGCGGCTCCCGAACGGCAGCACCTCGACCTCGGTGCCCGCATCGGCCCAGCCGCCGGCCGGCAGGACGACGAGGCCGTCGGCCACGGCGAGGCCCACGAGATCCGACGAGCCCGTCCAGGGCAGCGGGGTGACGTCGAGCCGCTCGCCGTCGCGGGCGATGCGACACGGCAGATACACCGGGCGATCGGCCGCCGCCTTCGCCGCCGCCACGAGCACGCCGCGACGCCGCGGCAGGTGCCATGCCTCGCGCGGACGACCGTCGAGGATCGCGATCGCCGGCCGCACGAACAGCTCGAAGCACACGAGGCTGCTCGCCGGGTTGCCCGGCAGGCCGAAGACGAGCGTGGCCGGGCCATCGTTCCGATCGACGCGGCCGAACCAGACGGGCTTGCCGGGCTTGAGCCGCACCTTGTGAAACACCTTCTCCACGCCGCAGGCCGCGAAGGTGGCGGGCACGAGGTCGAGATCACCGGCCGACACGCCGCCCGAGAGCACGACCACGTCGGCGGCGAGGGCCTGCATCACCGCCGAGCGGATCGCCTCGGGGCGGTCGGCCGCGATGCCCAGCGGAATCGGCTCACCGCCGCAGGCCGCCACCGCCGCCGTGAGCATCGGCTCGTTCGAGTTGCGGGTGCGGCCGTGCGCCGGGACCTCGCGCACCGGCACCAGCTCGCTGCCGGTCGAGAGGATCGCCACCCGTGGCCGTGCAGCGGCCACCACGTGCGTCGCCCCCGCCTCGGCCGCCAAGCCCACGGCGGCGGGCGTGAGGATCGCGCCCGCGGGCAGCACCGCGGCGCCCGCGCGAAACGCCGCCCCGCGCGTGCCGACGTGCTGCCCCGCGCGAAACCTCGGCTCGCGAAGCCGCACGCGGCTGCCGGCATGGCACTCCGCAGTGCCGTCCACGGCCGACTCGATCGGCACCACGGCGTCGGCACCGGGCGGCACCGGGGCGCCGGTCATGATCCGGGCACATCCACCCGCCGGAATCGCACGTGTCGTCACGTCGCCGGCCGCGAGGTCGACCACGACATCCAG
>JAGWWA010000020.1 GCA_018970605.1 Planctomycetota bacterium
TGCATGACGTCCGCTGGCTCGTATTCAGGGAGTGGATGATGTCCGAGGCGCCTGCGTGGCTGCGTGACACGTACAGAAACCACGGCGAGGCAGCGGCAGGATGGGCGAGGACCCGTCCTGTGGCCAAGTCGCTCGTTCGCACCATGATGGATGTCGTCGTCGAATCTCGACTCGAGGAACTCGCTTCGGCCACTCAGACGTATTCGGCCTCCGGCCACTTCCAGGTGCGGGCCGCAAGTGAGCGAATCGCCACTTCCATCGAGCCGCGGCCTCGCGACACCTCGACACCCGGGTCAACAGCAGAAGCACCAGGCGGATCAGCCGAACTCCCTGGCACGATCCTCGCTGCCGACGACCTGCCGGCAACGCTGGCCGCATACCTTCACCCAAAGCCCGCGGCCGACGGAAAGCCGTCGCTCACCCCGAGTCAGGCCGACGACCGCATGGCGGAAGTTCGCGTCTCGGCGCAACGACTTGGCCAGGAGGGCAAGTTCGACGAGGCCATCGATCTGCTTTCAGCCGCGATCGCCTGTGGTGTCGCTGAGCCCTGGATGTTCGAGTCGCTGGCGGTTGCCATGGAGGCGGACGGCCGGTCACGAGAGGAGATCGACCGGGTTCTGCTGTCCACTGCCGACATGAGCGGCAACGCGAGTGATCTCCTGAACCTCGCCACCTATCTGGCCCGGTTCGGCTCCGACAAACAGGCCACCCGTACCTGCCGCAAGATCGTTCGGCTCGATCCGACGAACCGCGCTGCCTACGCGCTCGCGATGACCGTTGCCGCCAGGACCGACGACCTTGAGACGCTGGCCTGGGCCTGCCCTGGGGTGCTCGCCAACGAATGGCCCGCCGCCGATCAGGAGATCGTTCGCCGGGCGGGCCGGCTCGCGAAGGCCACCATCGAAACGCTCGAGTCCTCGGGCAAAACCACCGAAGCCAAAGCGCTTCGCACGGCGGTTGATGCCGCCCTCGTTCGCGATCTTGAGATCGACGTGACCTGGAGTGGTGACGCCGACATCGACATCATGGTCGAAGAACCCGTCGGCAGCGTCTGCAGCCGTTCGGCTCCGCGTTCCCCATCCGGCGGCGTGCTCTTCGGCGACTCGGCAGCAACGCCGGCAGACAAGGGGCTTCATCGGGAGCGGTATGTCGCCACCTTCGCACTGCCCGGCGAGTATCGCGTGCTCGTCAAGCGGATCACCGGAAGCGTGGCCGCGAATACGGTCACCGTGGCGATGACCATGATGAAGGGCACTGATCAGGAGAAGGTGCTTCGCCAGCAAGTGCGAGTCACAGAGGATGATCAGATGCTCGCCGTGAGCCTGCCGGATGGCCGCCGCCGGGAGCAGGTGGCGGACGCACAACTCGTGCAGGACGTGACGCTGCAACGGTCCATCAGTAGCCTTGTCCTCGCACAGCAGCTTGCTGCGATCACCGACGCGGCCGCGGTTGAATCGATGTCGTCGAGTCGCGGAAATACGCCGACGCCGGGGTCAACAACTGATCCAGGGTCCGCTCGGACTCCTTTTTTCGGTGGCGGTGCCGTCGGCTACCAGCCCGTCATCACCACGCTGCCTGAAGGCACGAACTTCAACGTCAGCGTGGTTGTCTCCGCCGATCGACGATACGTTCGTGCCACGTGCAACCCGCTCTTCTCGGGTGTCGGACAAGTGACGCAGTTCAACTTCTCCGGTGGTGGTGCCGGCGGCACGGGTGGAGGTGGCATGGGTGGCGGCGGTATGGGTGGTATGGGCGGCGGTGGCATGGGCGGTGGCATGGGTGGCATGGGTGGCATGGGTGGCATGGGTGGTGGCATGGGTGGTGGCATGGGTGGTGGCATGGGCGGCATGGGTGGTGGCATGGGCGGCATGGGTGGTGGCATGGGCGGCATGGGTGGTGGTATGGGCGGCGGCGGCATGGGCGGCTTCTGCTGGGTCGCTCGCGAGGTCTACGGCGCGTCGAACCCCAAGTGGATGCTCTTCAGGCACTGGCTCCGCACTGATGCGCCAAAGTGGCTGCACGACCTCTACGCCGCTCGCGGCGAGTCTTTCGCAGCCTGGATTCACGACAAGCCGGCCATCAAGGCCGTGCTCCGCGTCATGATGGACCGCGTGATCGCCGAGGCGGAGGTGCCATGCCCCGTTTCGGAGTGATCCTGGCGGCCGCCGGACAGAGCAGCCGCTTTCAGGACGCCAACTACAAAAAGCCCTTCGCCCCGCTGGCCGGCCGACCCGTCTGGCTGCACTCGGCCGAGAAGTTCACCGACCGCGACGATGTCGCCCAGGTCGTCGTGGTCGTCTCCCCCGACGACCGGCAGGCCTTTGTCGAAAAGTTCGGCGCCAACCTCGCCTTCATGGGCATCACGCTCGCCGAAGGCGGTGCCACACGGGCCGACTCGGTCCGCAACGGCCTCGAGAAACTCGATGCTGAGATCGACATGGTCGCAATCCACGACGCCGCCCGCCCCTGCATCGCTCCCGCATGGATCGACAAGGTGTTCGCGGCCGGCGTCCGCACCGGCGCGGCCATTCTCGCCATCCCGGTGGTCGGCACGCTCAAGCGTGTCGGCCCTGGCAACGTGATCACCGAAACCGTCGATCGCACCGGGCTCTGGGAGGCACAGACGCCGCAGGTGTTCTCACGCGACCTGCTCGCGAAGGCGTTTGCCGCCCAGCGCGACGGTGAGGCGACCGACGAGGCCTCGCTCATCGAGCGGATCGGCCACCCCGTCACCGTCGTGCCCGGTTCCCCGATCAACCTCAAGATCACGAGCCGGGAAGACCTGAAACTTGCGGAGCACTCCCTGAAGGCGTTGCCGGCACCAAAGCTCGGCGGCCCCGCACACCCCTTCGCCGACGGCGATCTCTGGCGGTAACCCATGCCCCACGACCTCGTCACCGAGTTCGAGGCCCGCGGCCTCGTGCACCAGTCCACCGATGCAGCGGCGTTGCGGCAGTGGCTCGCCACCCCCGGTCGCCGAGTCTACGCCGGGTTCGATCCCACGGCCGACAGCCTGCACGTCGGCCATCTCGTGGCCCTCGTGCTCCTCCGCCGCGTCGCCCGGGCCGGCCACGAACCGGTCGCCCTCATCGGAGGCGCCACCGGAATGATCGGCGACCCGAGCGGCCGCAGCGACGAGCGGAATCTCCTCTCGCCCGCCGAACTCGAGGCCAACATCGACGGCGTGGGACGGCAGATCCGGGCGGTGCTCGCGTCGGCCGGCGACCGGGTGCACGTCGTCAACAACGCCGACTGGATGCGGGGCGTGGGCTACCTCGCGTTCCTCCGCGACGTCGGCAAGCACTTTCCGCTCTCGCAGATGCTCGCCAAAGACTCCGTGAAGAGCCGCCTCGAGCGGGACGGCGGCATCTCGTACACCGAGTTCAGCTACATGCTCCTCCAGGCATGGGACTTCGTGCACCTCTCCGATGCGCTCGACTGCCGGGTCCAGATCGGCGGCAGCGACCAGTGGGGCAACATCACCGCCGGCATCGAACTCGGACGTCGGCTCCGGTCCCGCGACCTCCACGGCATCACCTGCCCGCTGCTGACGAAGTCGGACGGCACGAAGATGGGCAAGACGGCATCGGGCGCGATCTGGCTCGACCCGAAGCGGACGAGCCCGTATCGCTTCTATCAGTATTGGATCAACCTCGACGACGACGACGCGGGCCGCTGCCTGCTGCGGCTGACCGAGGTCCCACTCGGAGAGATCGCCGATCTCGACGCGAAGCGCGCCGCCAATCCTGCGGCCCGCGACACCCAGAAGCGGCTCGCCGAGGAGCTCACGCAGCTCGTACACGGCGAGGCCGGCCTCGCCACGGCACGCCAGGCCACCGACATCTTCTTCGGCGCCGAGATCGCGAGCCTCGACGATGCGGCCCTCTCCGAAATCTTCGCCGACGTGCCGAGCCACGAGTTTCCGCGGACGGTGCTCGACGGCGAGGGCCTGCCGCTCGTCGAGGCGTTGAAGGCGACCGGCCTGGCCCAGAGCGCCAGTGCCGCCCGCCGCACGGTCGAGCAAGGGGGCGGCTACGTGAACAACCGCCGCGTGACCGACCCCGCCCACCGGCTCACGGCCGGCGACCTCGTCGGCGCGGCGACGCTCGTCCTCCGCTCGGGAAAAAAGTCGTACGCCGTCGCCCGCTTCATCTGATTCGCACGGAATCCGCCACGCTTCCGGAGACAACCATGAGGAGAACGACCATGCATCGCCTCGTGTTCGTCCTGACGGCGATCGCCCTCATGGCCGGCACGCGCCTCACGCATGCCGACTCACCCGCCACCGAACGCGGTGGCGTGGCCTCGCTGGAGGATCGGCTGAAGAACGGCCTCCGGGTGAAGGCCCCGCGGGACGTGAGGTTCGTCGAGACGGTCGCGAAGAGGGTCCGCGAGGGACGGATGCCGGCCAAGGTGGTCGACTCGACGTATTTTTGGGCGGTCAGCCGCGGGAAGAAGTATCCCTTCCCCGCGTTCGAACACTCGATCCGCATCCAGGCGGCGAAACTCGGCGTGCCGCTCGAGTGATGCGGGTCACGCGTGATCATTGAGGAGCCCCCATCGCTTACGCGATTGGGCTTCCTGAGTTCGCGGCAGCGGTACAGCGCCGCAGGAAGCGTAACGCCGTCAGGCGTACGGCTGCGTTCCGCTACGCGTAGCCCCCATCGCTTACGCGATTGGGCTTCCTGAACCCAGCTGAAACCCGCGTTACTTTTCGGGTCGGTCTCCGGCCAACCGGTAGACCGCGTACGCGGAGTTGGCGTGAAGCCGCTCACCGGGAATCGACTCGAGCAGCGGCGCGTCGAGCGGCACGATCGCGTGATCGGCGCCGTACCGCGCAATGACCTCGCGAACCCGATCAGGACCGAGCGACGCCGTCGATCGTTCCATCTCCGCCAGCGAGCCGGATCGCGAGTAGCAGTCCACGATCCGCTTGCGCCACTCGACGAGCGACGCGGCATCCTGGGGGCTGTTCTTCCATGACACCACCTCGCGGCGGCCCGTCCGCCACGTGAAACTCGCCGCTCCCCGGGGCGTCAGGAAGCAGGCGTCCGCAGGGGCATGCTCCCGAACCCACGCGCAGATGTCGGCCCAGGGTGCAGGGACGAGTTTCACATCGGCCCGCGGGGCGACCGCGTCGCGGCCGGCGAGCGGCCAGTGGCGGCTCTGAAGGGCAAGATCGAGTGCCAGCAGTCCAATGGCCGCCGCCCGCAGCCATGCTGGTCGGCCCGCCGCCAACCGTGAACAGGCGTCGCGGTCTTCCAGCACTGCCGCCAGCGTGGTCGCCAGCGCGAACGGAACGGCCACGTCGGCGAGCCGAAACCAGTAGAAACGCAGCAGCGAATAGGCGGTCGCCGGGGCCCATGGCTCGAGCAGGGAGATGCCGATCCCCGCCGCGGAGATCGCCAGCGCTGTGAGCGTAAACACCATGATCCGCCGTCGCGCCGCCGACGCCGGCACAAGCAGCGACAGCAGCCACCACACGGCAACGGCGAGCAGGTGCCTCGCGATCATGCCATCGGCGAATGTCCGCGGCAGCAGGTGGTGCGAGAGCCGATCGACGACGTAGATTTTTGTTGCCGCCACCCGCGTGGCCTCATCAACCCCGGCCGTGAGGCCGAGTGCGGGCACGACGCCGGCCGCCACCGCCAGCAGGCCGCCGGCCACCAACGCGGCCGCGGCCCATGAAGCCCCACCGCGTGGCCGGCGGGAACTGGCTTCTCCGGCGGATCCCTTCAGCATCCGGCTCGCCGTCGACGTTACCGGCATCCACGTCATCACCGTCCACGTACCTACGATCGCGATCAGCGCCCAGCCACCGACGATCGGATGAAAGGCCGTGCCGATCCCCGCGAGGCAGAACGCGGCGGCGAACCGACCAGCGGCGACCTCGCCGAGTGCACCGAGCACGGCCGCCCACGCAAACACCTTCGCCTCGCAACCACCGATCACCCACTCACCCGCCGCCGTCGTGTTGCGGAGCGCGAACGAGAAGGCACATGCCGCGACCACGCGAGCCCATGGAGCCGCCAGCAACGGCACCGTCGCATGACGAAACCCTATGGCGAGCAACGCCCACCCGGCAATGCGGCCGATCCAGGCGGCATGCTCGAGCGACAGGGCGGCGGCAAGCGGCCCCGCCACCAGATAGAAGACACCGTGGGCATCGGGCGTTTCCAGGAAAAAGTCACCCCGGCCCCACGTCGGATCAGCGGCATGCCGCGCCTTGGTGAGATACACGGCTTCGTTGACGTCGGGCACGGGCCATGCCCCCGCCGCGGCGAAGATCGCGGCGATGAGCAGGCACTCGGCAACCCCGCGGGCCCAGCCCGCCGTCCCACCGCCGCCGCTTTCACCCGTCGCGCCGTGCATCTATAAACGCCACACGCCTCGCTGATCGAACGCTCCACCGCTCAACGCTCCACCGCCCAAGGATACCGATGGCCGCCCCAGCACCAGCAGTTCTTCGCCCCGCCCCCGACGGTGCCGCGACCGCCCCGGGGGGCGCTGCGCTCCGCCGGGCCGCCGCCACGGAAACCCTCGGCATCGTGGGCGCCCCGTTCGCCCTCGCCGCCAAACTGGTCGAGCCAGCCGGATTCGACGCCGTCTACCTCTCCGGAGCCGCATTTTCGGCGGGAACGCTCGGCGTGCCCGACATCGGCCTGTTCACTCGAGACCAGCTCGTGGAGCAAACCCGGATCCTCGCCCGGGCCGTTTCGATCCCACTCGTCGTTGACGCCGACACGGGGTTCGGCGGGCCTCGGGACGTCGAAGAAACCGTCCGCCTCCTGGAGGCGGCCGGCGCCGCCGCGATCCAACTCGAAGACCAGCGGGGTGCCGACAAGCGGTGCGGCCACCTCGCCGGCAAGCAGGTGATCGACGTGCCGGAGATGGCGGACAAACTCGCAGCCGCCGCCGCGGGCCGCCGCGACCCCGGCACGGTCATCATCGGCCGCTGCGACTCCCGGAGCGTTCACGGCCTCGACGACTGCCTCGCGCGGCTTCACGCCTACCGGGCCGCCGGCGCTGACTGGCTCTTCCCCGAGGCTCTCCAATCGCGGGACGAGTTCGGCCGGGTGGGCAGCGAGTTCGCCGGTTCGATCCCGCTGCTCGCCAACATGACGGAGTTCGGTACGAGCCCGCTGATCTCGATTCCCGACCTCGCGGCCCTCGGCTTCGCCGCCGTGCTCTACCCCGTGACGCTCATGCGGCTGGCCATGAAGGCGATGGAGGCTGGGCTCGCCCTGATCGCCGAAGAGGGGACGCAGGAGAACCTGCTCGACCTCATGGAGTCGCGCCAGGAACTCTACGAACTGCTCGACTACGACCCCAAGCACCCGGAGCGGCATCGCTTCGCCCGGTCCCAGAATCCCGAGGAGCCGACGTGATGGCAGCCCCACAGCCTACGAACCAATCCCCAACCAAGGCGACAGCCGAGTTTGCCAAGGGACTTGCCGGCGTAATCGCCGGCCAGACCTCGATCTGCTCGCTCGACGGCACCCTTCGCTACCGCGGCTACGACATCGAACCGCTGGCAATCGCCGGCGACTTCGAGGAGGTGGCCTGGCTGCTGCTCCACGGCGATCTGCCGACCCGCGCCGAGCATGCCGCCTTCTCGGAACGGCTCTCCGTGGCCGCCCAGACGCTGGATCCCGCCATCCTCGACGCCCTTGCCCGCCTTGCGGCCGTGAGCCCGCAGGCCTCGGTGATGGACGCCCTGCGAACCGGCATCAGCATGCTCGGGCTCGTGGAGCGGGACGACTCACCCGGTCCCCGGGCGGCCCTGATGGCCCAGGCCGAACGGCTTCTCGGGCAGACGCCGGCCATCCTCGCAGCCTGGATCGACCTCACCAGCGGCCGCACGCCCCGCCCCTGGCCGGCAGGCCCCATCGCCAAGGCCCTGCTGGAGCGGCTCACCGATCGCGAGCCTTCGCCGGCCCACGTGTCGATCTTCGGCACCACGCTCGTGCTCTACGCCGAGCACGAGTTCAACGCCTCGACGTTCGCCGCCCGCACCGTGGCCTCGACCGGCTCCGACATGCACTCTGCCGTCACCGCCGCGATCGGCGCTCTCAAGGGTCCGCTCCATGGCGGCGCCAACGAGAAGGTGCTGGAGGTGCTCGGCGAAATCGGCTCCGCCGACCGTGCCGATGCCTGGGTTCACGAGCAGTTCGCGGCCAAACGCGTGGTGATGGGATTCGGCCACCGCGTCTACAAGGACGGCGACGTGCGGGCGAAGCTGCTCGGCCGCATGTGTCGCGACATGGCCAGCGGCACGGAGGCCGAAAACCTCGAGGATCTCGCCGATCGTGTCGAGCGGATCATGCTCGACAAGAAGGCCCTCAAGCCCAATCTCGACTGGCCGGCGGCCCGCGTCTACCACGCCCTCGGCCTGCCCGTGAAGGTGTTCACGCCGATCTTCGTGGTCGCCCGCATGAGCGGCTGGACCGCCCATGTGATCGAGCAGATCGGCGACAACCGGATCATCCGGCCACTGTCGGTCTACTCCGGAGCGGCGGCTCGCGACTACGTGCCGCTGTCGACCCGCGGCTGAGCGGCCCTACCGCACGCTCGCCGACTGCTCGGCGGCCGCTGCAGCGCCCGCTGCCTCCACCTCGGCCTGCACGGTCACGTTGGGCACGGCGCCCTCGCCGAGATCGGTCGAGATCCGCAGCTGCTGCTCGACTCGACCGGCCGAGTTCCCGGCCTGGAACGTTACCGGGAGGATGTGCACCTTGGCCGGAGTCGTCCGCGGCTCGCAGGTCAGGCAGCCGTCCTCGCAGGCGACGCCGGTGATGCAGAAGTCACGATTCGCCCGGACCACCACGTTTTTCGTGATGGTGCCGCCGCACTTCACGGCGCCCATCGACAGCAGCTGCGGGCTCACGGTCACCGCGGCCACCACGCGGCCCTCGACGTCCATCGGAATCTGTGTGGCCCGAGGGTCGCTCGTGATCAGGATCAGCTGGCCCTTCACGTAGCCCGCCGGCGAGTCGGGCTTGAGCCGCATCGTCAGGTCGTAGGAGGTCTGCGACGGTGTTCGTGTCGGCTTCGACAGGTTGACCTCGAAGCTCGGGTTTGCACTGCGGACGTCGGTGATGTCCCAGGCGGCACTGCCGACCCGCGTGACCCGCACCTGCCGCTCGGCACCGGCCCCGAGATCGACGTTGCCAAGATCGATGAACGGCGGCTCGAACGTCACGTCGCCGCGGATGTTGCCCGCCACGCGAAGCTGAACCTCCGCGTGAAACGGCTTGTCGAAGGTGACGGTCAGGGTGGCGCCGTGCTGGCCGAGAAACGTGCGGGTGTTGAACTTCGCCACGACCTCGCCCGTCTCGTGCGTCTTGAGATCGTGCTTCGTCACCTCGGGCGATGTGCAGCCGCAGCTGGTCCGCACGCCGACGACGTGCAGGTCTTCCTTGTAGATGTTGCGGAACACGAACCGGTATTCCGTCTTCGCACCCTTGGCGACGGTGCCGAAGTTGTGGCTCGTCACCGGAAACATCTTCTTGGCCCACTCCTGAGCCAACGCCGGCGAGCCACAGCACGCCACGACCACCGCGATACCGCACGCGAACGCACGGCCGAAACCGACTGGCGAACCAAACATGGATGAGCCTGACGAAGAGGTGGCGGCGGTCGGGAAACCCGTGGTCCGCAGCGGCTGAGAGAAGAGTACGAGTGCCATGGGAGGAGCGTCAACGAGAAGATGGGAAGAGGGCCGGCCAGCCGCCGCGTCGAGGCTGGAGCCCGGCGGTCGTCTCCTTCCAGTATTCACCCGGAGGGGTGTCGGTTCGGGCGGCCGGCCGCATTTTTTCGCGGAAATGAAGGCCGCCCTTCGGCACGACCGATACAGCCCTTGAGGTTTCGTACAATGTTTTCGTCCACGCTCGACGGTGGCGGCCGCGGGGCCGTCCGGGCGGTGGACACCTGCCGGCTGCCTTCGGGTGGCCGGAAGCCAAACCAGACGGGGGCGTACCGGTATCGACCGGATGGCAAGAGGCCCGGATTGCGTGTCGTGGTTGGTCGGCTGGCCACGTTAAAAGTCGACCAAGCTTCAATTGCCGAAGCTCAGTTTTCTCTGGCTGCTTAACTAAGCAACCCCGAGCGATGGCCCCAGTCGGAAGGGCCTCCCAATCGGTCGCCAAATCCGACTCGCCCCGGTTCACCGCCTGGTACGGCCGGGGCTAAAAACGTTCTGGGCTGGTCCGTGACGCACCCTGTCGGCCGGGGACGCGCGGACGAGACTCAAATCGACCGGACACACACGTAGACGTTCGCGCTGAAACATCACGGGACAGGGGTTCGACTCCCCTCGCCTCCACTTTCTTCACGCGGCCGCGGCCATCCTTGGTCCGCGGCCGCTTTTTTTGACGGCTCGCCCTCCAGGCGAGCAACCTGCTATCGCTGCCAGCCTCCATACCCCCGGGGGCACCCGCACCCTACGCTCGACTCCAGCCGCCCTTCGGCTGCGGGTGGATCACCGGCACCGGAGCCACGGCACCCGTCACCCGCCTCCGCTCGGCGTCGATCGCCCCCGCCGTGAAATGCTCGATCGCCAGGTCGAACCGCACGCTCGCCCCCGCGGCCAAGGGCACCACGCGGCCCTGCGACTCCTCGAAAGACCGTGGATTCGGGTAGTTCGTGCCCGGCTCCAGCCCCGTCACGTAGCCATCGGCGAGCCCCCCCTGATTCTTCCAAAGCGAGAAGCAGGGAAGCGTGTCGGCCCGCCAGGACAGGCTGGCCGCGTTGCGGGCGTCGGGCCCCACGAGCAGGGCCGTGGCGAACCCGTCGCTCGCCGGCTTGAGCCTCGCGTAGTGCACCTGCTCGCCGCGGCCTCCCTGCGGCGACACGTAGCGATTCCAGGTCGGCACGTCCGACACCGCCGCGTCGTCCCGGGGGGCCAGTTCCTCGACCGCGGCCACCAGTTCGCTCCCCGGGCCGAGGAGCGGGGGCCCAAAGTTGACGTGGTAGAGCATCTGCATGGTCGCCGGCCGATCCGAGATGTTCTTCACGCTGTCGGTCCACGACACGCGGTGGCGATCGGCATGGAGCGTGAGCGACGTCGTCATCCGCAGCGACTGCACCAGAAAACGGGTCTCGTCCACAGCCCCATTGAGCGTGATCGTACCCGCGGCCTCGTCGAGCGTGACGTCGAGGTGGTGGGCCGGCAGGTTTGCGATCCGGCCGTGGAGGCCATGACGGAGCTGACCGGAAACGGCGTCGAAGTCCGGGGCGCCGTTGCTCACCAGACCGCAGCGGGCGACGAGTTCATCGAAGCCGTCGAGCCAGCCCAGCCCCGACGGCTCAGACAGCGGCACGAACCGCGGGTTGACCGGGCCGTGCACGGGCGACTGCCAGCCGAGTTCAACACCCCCCGCCATGATCTTCCAGATGCCGAGCCCCCGGTCCGGAAGCACGAACACCTTCGTGTCGCCGGCGACGAGTTCGACCAGCAGCACCCCCTCCCGAAGGCCTCCGGAGAGTCGCCGGGTGCGGACGGCCAGCCGCCCCAGCGCCACATCGACCCTGTCCGCCGCGGAAAAAGAGGCTCCGCGGTGCGAGGTGATCAGCTGTAGCGTCTGCGACGACATGGTTCGGCTCCCTTCGGCTCGTGCGGGTTCCCACTGACGACCGCGGGCAGGATACCGTGCTGCCGCCGGTCCACGCACGCGGCTTGAAGCAAGCCCGCCGCGCGGGCAGAGTTGTCGGTCCCGGGCCGCGGGCAACCGCAGCCTCCCCGTCGCCTCCCGAGCGATCCCATGAATGACCTGAAGATCTTCAGTGGGCCGGCCAACTCCGCGCTCACGCAGGACATCTGCCGCTACCTCAACCTGCCGATCGGCAAGATCTCGTTGGGACGATTCCCCGACGGCGAGATCTCCTGCAAGATCGACGAGGACGTCCGCGGCCGCGACGTGTTCATCGTCCAATCGACCTCCCCGCCGGTCAACGAGCACATCATGGAGTTGCTCGTGATGATCGACAGCTTCAAGCGGGCGAGTTCCTTTCGGATCACGGCCGTGATCCCCTACTTCGGCTACGCCCGCCAGGACCGCAAGGACTCGGGCCGCGTGCCGATCACCGCCAAACTGGTCGCCAACCTGATCACCCGGGCCGGCGCCGACCGCGTCCTCGCGATGGACCTGCACGCCGCGCAGATCCAGGGTTTCTTCGACGTGCCGGTGGACCACCTCTACGCCGCCCCGGTGCTCAACAATCACCTCCAATCGCTGGAGATTCCGAAGGACGACATCGTGGTCGTGAGCGCCGACGAGGGAGGCATCAAACGCGCCGTGGGCCATGCCAACCGGATCGGCGCACCGCTCGGCATCATCGACAAGCGGCGGCTCTCCGCCGACACGACCAAGAGCACCACGATCATCGGGGCGAACGTCGAGGGCAAGACCGCGATCCTGTTCGACGACATGATCAGCACGGCGGGCTCGATCTGCGGCGCCGCCGAGGTGCTCCACAAGCACGGCGCCAAGGCGATCTACGCGGCGGCCACCCACGGCCTGCTCGTCGGGCCGGCGATCGAGCGGCTCCGCCAGGCCCCCTTCAACAAGATCATCATCACCGATTCGATCCCGCTCACCCCCGGCAAGATGCTCCCCAACATCACCGTGCTCTCCGTCGCCAGCCTGCTCGGCCAGGCGATCAAGCGGATCCACCGCAACGAGTCGGTGAGCATGATGTTTCAGTAAACACGCCGGAAATGCCATCCTGGCCATTGCCGGCTGAGGCCCGGCGGGGCGAAGCCAAGGTTCGCCGCGCCGGGCGGCTCGCCTTCCTGGCTCGAAACACGCCGGCAACGCCATCCTGGCCATTGCCGGCTGAGGCCCGGCGGGGCGAAGCCAAGCACCATGTGCCCGGCGCGCCGCAGCCGTACCGCTTACTTACGCGTTTACGCTCCCTGGGGCGAAGCCGCCTGGGCCAGGAAGCCCAATCGCGTGAGCGATGGGGGCTGCCGGGTGAACGGCCGCCCATGACGGTTTTTCGGGCCGAAACGCTCCTGTTTCGCGTGTCGTGCGGCCGGAACGCGGTGACCTTGCGGAAGCGGCGGCGGATGGCACACTTGTGGGCTTTCCCCGCCATCACCGCCGCGTTTTCCGCAGAGTTTTCCCCATGAGCGACACGGTCGAAGTTTCCCTCCGTAAGGGCAAGGGCACCCGCGAGAGCCAACGGCTCCGCAAACAGGGCCTTGTGCCCGCCATCCTGTACGGCCACGGCGAGAAGTGCGTCGATCTGTCGGCCAAGCGGGAGGCGGTCGAGGCCGCTGTGCGGCACGGCAGCCGCGTGGTCAACCTCACCGGCGCCGTGAAGACCTCCGCGCTGGTCCGCGAACTCCAGTGGGACACCTACGGCGTCCAGCCGATCCACATCGACTTTCTGCGGGTCAGCGCGTCGGATCGCATCCGCGTGAAGGTGCCGGTCCACCTCAAGGGCGAGTGTCCGGGGCAGCGGGCCGGTGGCCTGGTGAACCTCGTCCAGCACGAGGTCGACCTGGAGTGCACCGCCGATCATGTGCCCGAGTTCGTCTACGCGAACATCGGGCATCTTGAGCTCGGCCACACGATCAAGGTGAAGGACCTCGAACTCCTGCACGGCGCCAAGCCGGGCGGCGATCCCGACGAGACGGTCGTGACGTGCACGCTGCCCGGCAAGAAGACGGAAGAGGTTGCGGCACCGACCGGTGGCATTGAGCCAGAGGTCATCGGCCGCAAGGCTGCGGAGGAAGGAGAGGCGGAGGCGGGGAAGGAATGAGCCCTCTTTCGGTTGCCTGAGACGGCAGCCGGAACGCAGGCTCCTCGACCCCTCAACCCCCGGGAGACCGCCGATCGACCGTGAAACTCCTCGTCGGCCTCGGCAATCCGGGGCATGCCTACCGGGACACGCGGCACAACGTGGGCTTCGAGGCGCTGGATCTGCTCGCCACGAGGGCGGGCTCGCCGGCCCGGAAGCAGCGGTTCCAGGGCGAGGTCGCCCAGGCCAGTATCCGCGGGGTTCCCGTGCTGCTGCTCTGGCCCCTCACCTGGATGAATCTCAGCGGTTCCAGCGTCCTGGCGGCGAGGGACTTCTACAAGATCCCGGATTCTGACATGATCGTGATCTGCGACGACTTCAACCTGCCGCTCGACACCATCCGGCTTCGGCCGGGCGGATCGGCCGGCGGCCAGAACGGGTTGGCCGACGTGCTCGCCCGGCTCGGCACGACGACGATTCCGCGTCTGCGGCTCGGCATCGGTCCGGTGCCGACGGGCTGGAAGGCGGCCGACTTCGTGCTCGGCAAGTTCTCGAAGGCCGAGCGGGAACGGGTCGGTGTGGTGATCGAACGGGCGGCCGACGCTGCCGAGGAATGGGCTGCCCTGGGCATCCAGGCGGCGATGAACGCATACAACTGACGCGTCGGGTGCGCGTCGGACGACGGAATACCTAACTCGAAACAACACAACTCGTAGCAACATCAAGGAGTCCGACAGTCATGGCGGTGTACGAAGGCATGTTCATCCTCGATCCGGCGAAGTTTGCCCGCGATCCGGGGGCTGCGGCCCAGCAGGTGGCCGACCTCATCACGACGCACGGCGGCACCGTGCTCGCCGCGCGGCTCTGGGACGAGCGGAAACTCGCCTACCCGATCAACGGCCACAAGAAGGGCGTGTACTGGCTGACCTACTTCAAGATGCCCGGCGGCGGTCTCACGGCGCTCGAACGGCAGTGCGAGATCACCGACGAGATCATCCGCAAACTCGTGCTCAAGGTGGACGACAGGATCGCCGACGCGCTCGTTCAGCACGCCCTCGCGGGAGAGGCCGCACCCAAGCGTGCTCCGTCACCGACCCCCACACCGGCGGCACCCGCCCAGTAGTCCGCCCCCCGGTCTTGCAGCCTCCGGCAGAGGGGGCTATGATCGGGGAAGTGAACAGGTGTTCATGTCCCCACTGGAGGTACTGAGCCATGGCAAGTTTCAACAGGGTGGTGCTGCTCGGCAACGTGACCCGCGATCCGGAACTCCGATACATCTCGAGCGGCACGGCCGTGACGGAAATCGGGTTGGCCGTCAACGACCGCCGCAAGACGGCATCCGGAGAGTGGGTCGAGGAGACCACGTTCGTCGACGTGACGCTCTGGGGCCGCACGGCGGAAATCGCCGGCGAATACGTCACCAAGGGCGCTCCCCTGATGATCGAGGGCCGACTGAAACTCGACACCTGGGAGAAGGACGGCAAAAAGAACTCAAAACTCCGTGTCGTCGGCGAGAAGATGGTCCTGCTCGGCTCCAAGGGCGAAGGCCCGCGGGGTGGCGGCCAGGGCAGATCGCAACGGCCGGCCGGCAACCGGGGCCCGGCCTCATCCGGAGGAGAAGACTACAGCCAGTCAGAACCCGATTATGATGGGGGCTCGCCGTCGGGCGGCGTAGCCGCCGACGACGATATCCCGTTCTGAGACGGCGGCCCGCACCGCCAAGCCAGACACCACCGCACCAATCACCCTTCACCCAGTTTCAGCGCCAGGAGTCTTACGATGCCCACCAAGGAAGCCCCTCTCGTTCAGGCCACCGGCCGCCGCCTGCCCAAGGGCAAGCGAGGCGGAGTCGAACTGCTCCTCGTTCATGCCGTCGAGCATCTCGGGAAGCAGGGCGAGGTCGTCGAGGTGAAGCGTGGCTACGCCTACAACTACCTGCTCCCGCAGGGTCTTGCGACCATCGCGACCGACCACCACAAGCGGATGGTCGAGAAGCACCGCGCGAAACTCGAGGAGATCGCCCGCGAGCGGCTCGCCGGCCTCCGGTCGGTGCTCCAGGAACTCGTGCGCACGAGCGTGACGATCGAAGCCAATGCCAACGACGAGGGACATCTCTACGGCTCTGTCGGAGCCCCGGAAATCTCCCGCTCGCTCAAGCAGCAAGACCTCATGGTGTCGCCGGAACAGATCATCCTCCAGGGCCCGCTCAAGGAGGTTGGTCTCTATACCGTGAAGGTGAAACTGGCGCCGGAGGTCGAAGGCGACCTCAAGGTCTGGGTGGTGCCGAGCAGCGGCGAAGGCGGCGCGAAGTAGCGGTTCGCCGCATCGTCGAGTCGTCCTCCGGCGGCTGCGCCGGAATCGCGGTTGGTATTCGGACGAGAACCAGAGATGGCTCGCGAACGGAGGCGCGTCGATGGCTGCACCCACTGACGGTGGCAGGGGCAATGGTGACCGCGAGCGACGGCGGCCGCGCCGTGATGGCCACTCCCCTGCCGCGACATCACTGCTCGACCCGCGTGAGCGGCCGGCCAATGTCGATGCCGAGCGGGCGGTGCTCGGCAGTATTCTCCTCAAGCCCGACGTCTGCGACGACATCGCACTGGTCGTGCGGGCGGAGGATTTTTCGGACGAGTCGCACCAGCTGCTCTACCGTCACCTGCTCGACCTTCACGACTCCGGCAAGCGGATCGACGCGACCATCGTCGTCGAGCGGCTGAAGACGCAAGGTGACTTCGAGCGGATCGGAGGAGCCGCCGCGCTCGCCGACGTGGTTCAGGCTGTTCCTCATGCAGCCCACGCCACGCACTACGCCGCGATCGTCCGCGACAAGGCCCTGCTCCGCTCAATGATCGACGCGGGCACCGACATTCTCCGCGATGCCTACGACGCCTCCGACGAGCCCCGACAGCTGCTGGCCAGAGCGGAAGAAAAGATCTTCTCCATTCTCGAGCGCCGCAGCTCGGCCGAGGCCAAGCCAATCCAATCGGTGCTGGAAGAGGTGATGGTGCGGATGGACGCCCGCATGAAGCACGAGCACACGATCGGCGGCGTGGAGACGGGCTTCACCGATCTGGACCAGCTTTGCGGCGGCCTCCACAACTCGGAACTGGTGATCCTGGCGGCCCGGCCCAGCATGGGCAAGACGGCGTTCGCGATGAACATCGCGGAGCATGCGGCGATCAACCTCAAGCAGCCCGTGCTGTTCGTGAGCCTCGAAATGGCCGCCCTCGAACTCGCCGACCGACTCCTCTGCTCCGCCGCGCAGGTCAACGGTCACCGGCTCCGCAACGGCACGATCTCCCAGGAAGACAGGCGTCGCCTCGTGCAGAAGTCTTCCGAGATCGGCGCGGCGCCGCTGTTCATCGACGACACACCAAGCCGCACGCTCACCGAAATCGCCGCCGTGGCCCGCCGCCTCAAGCGGAAGCAGGGGCTGTCGATGATCGTGATCGACTACCTCCAGCTGATCGAGCCCGATAATCCACGCGATCCACGACAAGAGCAGGTGGCGCGGATCGCACGACGACTGAAGGGAATGTCCCGGGAACTCGACATCCCGGTGCTCTGCCTGGCTCAGCTCAATCGGCAGGCCGAGGTGTCTCGCGACAACCGGCCGCGACTCAACCACCTCCGGGAATCAGGGGCCATCGAGCAGGACGCCGACGTGGTGATGTTCGTGCACCGCGAGGAGTACTACCAGACGAACGACGAGGACCGGGAACGGGTCCGCGGCCAGGCGGAGATCATCGTCGCCAAGCAGCGAAACGGCCCGATCGGTGACGTGAAACTGCTCTGGCAGCACGACTTCACGCGGTTCGTGAATCTCGAGCACCGGCCGTACGACGAGTTTGAGCAGTTCAGCTCGACGGGTTTCTGACTGGATCTACGGCCGCCGGGCCATCGTGGCCCCGGCGGCCTGAGCGTGAGGGCTCGCCGTCCAGGCGAGCGGTCCATTCCACGCCGGGCCATCGTGGCCCCGGCGGCCTGAGCGTGAGGGCTCGCCGTCCAGGCGAGCGGTCCATTCCACGCCGGGCCATTGTGGCGCCCGTGTAGCACAGGTTTCTAACCTGTGCATGTCCATCGCGGCGGCTCGGGCACAGGTTGAAAACCTGTGCTACGGGAAGACGCGAGAGCCGGCCCGTGCCCCGGCGGCACGGTCGGTGCCTGGCGTGACGTCGAGCGCAAAGCCGTCGTCGTCGCCCCGTTCGAGCCGCTCCCAGGCGATCGCGCCCATGGCCGCGTTGTCGGTGCAGAGCGACCGCGGGGGCACGAACACCGCCACTCGTCGCCGACGGCCGAATGCCTCCAGCGACTCCCGCAACAGCGTGTTGGCCGCCACGCCCCCGCCCACCGCCACCGCTCGGCAGCCCGTGCGGTCGATGGCGAGATCGACCTTCGCGAGAATCGAATCGACCACCGCCTGCTGAAACGACGCGGCCAGATCGGCGAGCGGCCGTCCCACCGGAGGCGGCACATCGACCACCGAGTGTGGCGGCCGCACGAGGTAGCGGAGGGCGGTCTTCAGGCCGCTGAAGCTCATGTCGAGCCGGTCGCGATCGGTGGCCAGCGGCCTGGGAAGGCGATGGGCCTTGGGATCGCCTCCGGCCGCAGCCCGCTCAATCTCAGGACCACCGGGATAGCCCAGGCCGAGCAGACTGGCAGCCTTGTCGAAGGCCTCGCCGGCGGCATCGTCGATCGTGCCGCCAAGTCGTTCCGCATCGAGGGGACCACGGACATGAAACAGCGAGGTGTGGCCCCCACTCGCGACCAGGCCGACACACGGATAGGTGAACCGGTCCCCGTAGGCGAGGCGGCAGGCGTAGAGGTGCGCGAGGATGTGGTCGTAGCCAACGATCGGCACACCGAGGGCGGCGGCGATCGCCTTGCCCGCCGACAATCCGACGAGCAGCGAACCAACGAGCCCCGGACGGACGGCCACGCCCACTCCCTCGATGTCGCCTTTCGTGATCCCGGCTCGCTCGACCGCCTCATCGATCACCGGAATGATGCGCTCGACATGGGCCCGCGAGGCTACCTCGGGCACGACCCCCCGCCACCGCGCGTGCAGCTGCTCCTGGGTGGCGACCACGCTCGAGAGCACCTCGCGGCTCCGCGAAATCACCGCGGCCGCGGTCTCGTCGCAGGTGGATTCAATCGCGAGGAGGGGCATCGTTTCGGGGGCGATCCTGTGGCCGTGACCGCAGGCATTCAACCGGCACCTGCCCACCGCGTCGCCTGGCGTCAGTAGTCATACCACATGCCGATGCCGCAGCGATTCTGGTTGTAGTAGACGAACTCGTACTGCGGATCGGAGCCCTGAAGATACTCGAATCCAATGCGGAAGAGCTTCTCGCTGCGGTCGCCACGCCAGGCCCAGCCGGTCTGCACGCAGACGTTGCCTCCCCAGTCGAGTTCCTGCCGCGACATTCCGTTGATCGCGAAGAAGGGAGCGCCGTGGATGCCCGTCGGCCGGGCCTGGATCAGCTCCGTACCGTACTGAAACTCCCAGGGCTGCGAGCCACCGGAGTTGAAGAAGGCATAGCCGACCTCTCCGTACAGCCGCATCCAGTCAAACAGATAGTACGAGTTGCCCCAGACGATGCAGTCGCGAACGTAGTTCACCCGCGTGAAGTCGGGGTGCTTGAGCATCGCCTCGTCACCCAGGTGGGCGCTGTTGTGGTAGTAGGCGAGTTTCGTCTGCCAGCGGCCGATGCCGTAGACGAGCGGCACGCCGAAACGGTAGTCGGCGGAGCGAAGGTCGCGGTCTTCCTGCGGATCGAGCCGCACGAACGCCGCGCCCTCGATCTGCACCTCGAATCCCTGCGGATGCAGGACCGGATCGGATCCGTAGCGCAGGATCGACGCCCGACCGCCAAGGGTCGAGTCCCAGAGCCAGCCGTTCTGAGTCGATGGGGTGAGCGGATCGGGATCGGTGTCGTTGTACCAAACGGTGCCAAACCGAGGCTCCTTCGGCCCGGCGAGATAGCTCGTGTAGATCAGGTTGTTCGGGAGGATGTGCCATCCCCATGGCCGCGGCGCCCAGAGATCGTCGAAGCACTCCGGATATCCGCTGGCCGACGGGCAACCGTCGGTGCAGGACGTTCCTGGCGGACACGCTCCGTCGAGGATCACGGGCCCGCTGGGCCTGGTCGGCGGCAGGCTCTGAATCTCGGATGGCCCCGAGTAGAAGCCCTCGTCCGGCAGGACGAGCGGCGGCAGTGACTCACGCGGCGGCTGGGAGTCTTGCGCACTGGCTGCTGCTCCGGCCCAGGCCAGTGCCGCGGCAATCACCAGCCATGGCCGTGCCCGTTTCCGGGCCGGCGCACCAAGCCCCGCGCCCTGAGGTCGAACCGCAGTCGACTCAGCGTGAGGTGCGTACGGCATGGTGACAATGGCAGACAGCGGCAGTTCCTGCGTGGGCGAGACCGCGGGCGTGGCTTGCGAACCCGCATCGCGGCGGCGACACTCTACGGTTCGCGGCCGCGGCCCCCACAGAGTGATCGGCACTCCGCCCCTGTTTCCGAAAGGACGTCAGCCGGTTGATCATGAGTCGCTCCGCGACCTGGAAGGCGGGGCAAGATCGCGAAGCCAAGGCCTCGCCATCCCGCCGCGATTACCGAGATCACCGTCGTCACGCCGATGCAGCCATCCACCCAATCTGACGCCGCCGCCGCGGATTCCGGCGTCCCCATCGCCCTGGGCCGCATTCCCAGCGGGCTGTTCGTCGTGGCCTGGCGTGACGGCGACGAGGATCGCTGCATGCTCGCCAGTTGGGTGATGCAGGCAGGCTTCGCGCCTCCACAAGTGAGCGTTGCGATCGCATCGTCGCGAGACCTCATGGCAGTGATCGACCGGGGCGCGACGTTCGCCGTGAGCGTACTCGCCGAGTCGCAGCGGTCGCTCCTCGCCCGGTTCGGCAAGCCCTCGCCCGATGCCTTCGCGGGCCTCCCTCTGCACCGCACCGCCACCGGCTGCGCCGTGCTCGCCGACGCAGCCGCGTGGCTCGACTGTCGCCCCACGGCCCGAGCCGCCCACGGTGACCACGTCGTCGTGCTGGCGGAGGTGGTGGCCGGCGGTGGCACAGGGGCGGAACCTGCCGTTCACGTCCGCAAGAACGGCCTGCGATACTGACCATCTCCCAGGAGGCCATCCATGCCCGTCGCCACCATCACCGCAGGCCGATTCCCGTCATTCCTGCCGCTGCTCGCGGCGCTCCTGCTCGCGGGCTGCTCCAGCGACCGGAAACCCGCCGCTCCGGCCGCGGGCACGGCTGCCGAACAACCTGTGGCTGCTACCGCCACGAAGCCCCGCCGTTTCATCTTCATCACCAATGGCGATGATCCGTTCTGGGATGCCCTCCTGAGCGGGCTCAAGGAGGGCGAGCAGCGGTATGGCTGCGCGGCCGCCGGCATCACGGTCGCCCGCGACGTCAACAACGGCTCCGCCGAAGGGCAGATCGAGCGGCTTCGACAGTACGCCACGCAGGACGACGTGGCGGGAATCGCCATCAGCGTGATCCAGGCCGACAACCAGTCGATCGTGGAGGAGATGAAAAAACTCCGGGCCAAGGGAGTGAAGGTGATCACCGTGGACGGCGACGTGAATCGCGACACCTTCCGGGACGCCCGCTCCTACTACATCGGCACGGACAACGTGGTTGGCGGCCGCACGCTCGGCACCGCGACCCGCGCCCTGCTCGAAGCCCGGGGCGCGAGGGAGGGTGGCTACGTGCAGTTCGCCGGCTTCACCGACAACGACAACGCCCGCAGCCGCATGAACGGCGTGAAGGAGACGATCGGACCGGCCTACGCGGAACGGGACCGCATGGCCGACGAGATGGACCTCCCCCGCGCCCGCGACAACGTCCGCAACGCCACGCAGAACCACAAGGACCTCGCCGCCCTCGTGGGCATCTGGGCCTACAACGCGCCGGCGATCGCCGACGTGGTCACCGAGAGCGGCACCCGCGACAAGTACGTGATCGCCACCTTCGACGCCCAGGATCTCGCGATCGGCCACATGGAGAAAGGGCGGATCGACGTGATGGTCGTCCAGAACCCCTTCGAGATGGGCGTGCGGACCGTCCGGCTCCTCAAGGCGATGGTCGAGGACGACACGTCGGTGCTCGACGACATGTTTCCGAACGCCGTCGGCACCGACGGCGATGTCCACACCACGGGCCTGAGGGTCGTGGTGCCGGACTCGGCATCGCCGGTGAAGGCCGATCTCTTCGATCCAGAGGTGGTCGAGTACATGACGCTGCCCGACTTCAAGGCGTGGCTGGCGAAATACAACCTCACCAGTTCCTGACATGACCTCCTCCGGCAGCGCAGGCGGCGGCTGGCGGCTGCCCCGTCACGAACTCGCGATCCTCGCCGCGACGGTGGCGGTGTTCGTGATCACGGGCTGGCTCGACCCCAACCACACCTACTTCGCCAACTGGGCGGAGAGCCGCGACATCATCCTGCGCAACACGTCGCTGCTGGGCATCATCGCCCTGGGGGCATCGGTGGTGATCATCGCCGGCGGAATCGACCTCTCCGCAGGATCGATGGTGGCCTTCAGCGCCACGACGTGCGCCCTGGTGCTGACGCTCTGCGCAGCGCCCGACGACCGACGGCTCGTCACCGTGGGACCCGCGGGCATCGCGGCCGCCGTCGGGGCGGCGATGCTCTCGGGGCTTCTCGTCGGCACGCTCCACACCTGGCTGATCACGGCGATCCGCCTGCCACCGTTCGTCGCCACGCTGGCCACGCTGGTGGGCCTGCGGAGCTTCGCCCGGGCGATGTGCCTGTTCGTCACCAAGGAGCGATGGGGAAGCGAGTCGCAGCAGATCAACGTCAATACGCCCTTCTTCGCCTGGCTGAAGGAGCACAACGTCTGGATCATGACGGGCACGTTCCTCGCGCTCGCCATCGTCACCTGGCTGATCCTCTCCCGCACCGTCCTCGGCAGGCACCTCTATGCCCTCGGCGGCAACGAGCAGGCGGCCCGGCTGAGCGGCATTCGCACCGAGAACGTGAAGTGGTTCGCCTACTGCTATGGCAGCCTCACGGCCGCCCTGGCCGGGATCTTCCTGATGGCCGACAGCAGCGTGGCCCAACCCGGCAACCTCGCGCGGGGCTACGAACTCAACGCCATCGCCGCCGCGGTCGTCGGCGGCTGCAGCCTGCAGGGGGGCGTGGGCACGGTTCCGGGCACCGTGCTCGGGGCCCTCTTTCTGCGGCTCGTGATCGACGCCGTCTCGAAGCTCATCAAGGCGAGCGCCGACGTCTACGAGGGGATGATCGTGGGTATCATCGTCGCGCTCGCGGTCACGTTCACGCAGGTTGGCCGTCGCGGGCAGGCACATCGTTTGCTCTTCTCGGGGGCCCGCGGCATCGCAGCCATCCCCACGATCGCCATCTTCGCGGCCTTGCTCGCCACGATGGCCGCCGCAAACGTCCCGGCGGTCCAGGGCCGGATCGGCCTGTTCGGCGGCGTCGTGGGCGGCATCACGCTCATCGCCCTGGCCGTGATCCGCCTTCTCGAGGCCCGCCGCGCGTCATGACGCCCATCGTCGCCTTCCGCGGGGTCGGCAAGACCTTTCCAGGTGTCGTCGCCCTCGACGGCGTGTCGTTCGACCTGAGGCCGGGGGAGTGCCACGCCCTCTGCGGCGAGAACGGCGCCGGCAAGAGCACGCTCATGAAGCTGCTCTCCGGTGTGATGGGAGACCACGTGGGCGAAATCCTCGTCCGGGGCGAGCCGGTGCGATTCCGCGGCACCCGCGAGGCCGAAGCCGCCGGGATCGCGATCATCCATCAGGAGCTGAATCTGGTGGAGCAGCTCTCGGCAGCCGCCAACATTTTCCTCGGTCGCGAGCGGCGGACGGCCATAGGCCTGCTGGATGACGCTGCGATGGAGCGGGAGGCGGCGGAACTCCTCGCCGAACTCGAGTGCCCGGTCGATCCCCGCACGCCCGCCGGCAGTCTGCGGGTGGGCGACCAGCAGCTTCTGGAGATCGCCAAGGCGGTGTCGCTCGCCAGCGACGTGCTCATCATGGACGAGCCGACCAGCGCCCTCACCGATGCGGAGGTCGCCCGGCTCGACCGCGTGATCGCCCGCCTCCGCGGACGCGGGGTCACGATCCTTTACATCTCGCACAAGATGGACGAGGTGTTTCGCCTCGCCGACAGGATCACGGTGCTGCGGGACGGCCGGGTGGTGATCACGGTTGACCGCTCCACCACCACGCCCCGCGAGGTCACCGGCTGGATGGTCGGCCGCGACATCGCCGGCCACGAGTTTCACGGCGCACGGTCACCAGGCCCAAAGGTGCTCGAGATTCGCGGCCTCACACTGCCCTGGCCCGATCATCCTCGCGGCTACCGCCTGAACGACGTGTCGTTCGAGCTGCGCGCCGGCGAGATCGTCGGCGTCGCAGGCCTGATGGGAGCGGGCCGAACGGAGCTGCTCGAGACGATCTTCGGCGTGACGGAGCCGATCTGGACTGGCGAGATCCTCCTCGACGGCCACCCCGTCCGCTTCGCGCACCCAGCCGAGGCCTGTGCCGCCGGCATCGCGATGGTCACGGAGGACCGCAAGCGGCTCGGCCTGTTTCCCGACCTCGACGTGGCCGCCAACGTGAGCCTCTGCAGTCTCAGCGAGGCGGTTCGAGGCGGCCTGCTGTCCCGCAGCCGCGAGGAGGCCCTCGTCGCGGCCCCGCTCCGCGAGACGGGCGTGAAGACGCCGGGGCCGCACGCGGCGATCACGGGCCTCTCGGGCGGAAATCAGCAGAAGTGCATCATCGGCCGCTGGCTTCTGGTGAAGCCGCGAGTCCTCCTGCTCGATGATCCCACCCGCGGCATCGACGTGGGCGCCAAGGCCGAACTCTACGCCCTCATCGACCGGCTCTGCCGTGAAGGCCTCGCGGTGATCCTCACGTCGAGCGAACTTCCGGAACTCCTGGCCCTCGCCGACCGCATCATCGTGCTCTCCGAGGGACGCCTCACAGCCGAGTTCCCCCGCGCCGCCGCCACCGAGCAGAAGATCATGGAAGCTGCGACGGGGTCGACAAACCACGCACGCTCCTGAACCCAGCGAATCACTCGTGATTCCAAGGCGCCCGTTCGTACTCGCCCACCACCGTGAGCCGTGGAGCGAGCCCCCAACACGCCAAGCGTCCAGGATGGTTCACCCGCGGCCTCACATCTGCGAATCGTGCCCCAGGAGGGGCTGCCGGTGGCCTCGAGCGGGCTGTGGGAGCAAGCGAAGCCATGGATGGCGAAGCGCAGCGGACACGCAGTGAACGGAGGCCTGGAGGGCCGACGTGACCGTCAAGCGAGAGGACACCGGCAGCCCCGACTCGCCCTCGGATCGGCGTCAACTCTTGAATGCTCCCGGTCGTGCCAGTTAGGCACCAAGATACCGCGACACGATGCCGCGGGCTCTCGCCTCGTCGCGGGTACCCGACACGATGGCCCGGCCGTCGGCAAACACGGAAAGCTGGATGCCGTCCTCAACGTCGGCCCGCACGATCCAGCGGTTGGCCACGACCGCACCCACGGTCGCCAGCCGCTCGGCCAAGGCCGCGAGATCGACACTGCCGACGACCGCCGGTACCTGCACCGCATCGCGGCCGCAGAGTGGCGTCGGCCGCCCGCCGAGCCGGCCATCGAGCCAGGGAAAGTCGGCACTTCGGCACGTCGGGCAGCCGGCCTCCGCCAGCGGGGAGAGATCGACCGTCCGCCACGCGCTGGCCCAGAGGTCACAGACGAGCATTCGGCCGGCGGTGTCGTGAGGGCCGACGACCAGCTTGATGGCTTCGGCGGCCTCGACCGCGCCCACCACGAGGGCCGCCGGCCCGATGATGCCGGCGGTCTCGCAGGTCGGAAGCGATCCCGGCGCGGGTGGATCGGGGATCAGGCACCTCAGGCAGGCAGTCTTCCCCGGAATGATCGCAAGCACTCGTCCTTCGGCGCCGAGAGCGCCGCCGTGGACCCACGGGATGTCGTGCCGACAGGCGACCTCGTTGACGAGAAACCGTGCCTCGAAATTATCGGTGCCGTCGACGATCACATCGACGCCGGAGAGCAGATCCATCGCGTTCGCAGCCGTGAGATCGGTGACGACGGGCTCGACGGTCACCGTCGAGCTGATCCGGGCGAGGCACTTCGCGGCGGCGACGGCCTTGGGAAGCCCTGCAGCCACGTCGGCCTCGTCGAACAGCACCTGCCGCGGAAGGTTGGATCGCTCCGGAAGGTCGCGGTCGATGAGCCGCAGGAACCCGACCCCGGCGCGGGCGAGCGCCATCGCGACCACGCTGCCGAGGGCGCCGCAGCCGACCACCGCGATGCGCGCGGCGACGAGCCGCTCCTGTCCGACAGCCCCCAGGGGAGCGAAGCGGGTCTGCCGGGAATAGCGATCGGCATCGTAGGAGGACATGACCGCAGTGTAGCCCGTCCGTCCCGCTACCCCACCAGGTAGCCGGCCCAGTCCCACGACGGCGCACCGCCGCCAAGGCCCCAGAGGGCGAGATCACGTTGGAGTGCGTCGCACGACGCCCGGGGCGACTCCCTGTCCGCGGCCTGCCGCCAGGCAACCAGAGGCTGCACCGGAGCGGCCCGCCAGTCGGCGTGCGGCAACCCTTCGCTCGGCAGCATCACCACGAGAAAATCCCCGCCTCCTGAAACAGCCGGCGGCGGGCGGGTGCCGTCGACGGCCACCCCGATCAAGAGCGTGCCTTTCGCGCCCTGGACCGCGGCGACACGATCCGCCACGTCCGCCTTCACATCATTCCCCGTGATCACCGCGAGCATGGCCGAAGGATGGCGGGCCCACGCGGCGATCCGTGTCGGAGTCAGACTGCCACCGTCGAGCAGCGGCACCACGGCCACGCCCGCTTCGTCCGCCCGCGTCAGCAGGTCGTCGGTGGGCGATTCGATGGCGAGGCCGACCACCGCTTGCTTCGCCGCGACCAGGTCGCCCTGCCCCGCCACCATCCGTGGAACCCATCGTCGCCCATCCAGCCAGAACGAGCGGCCGCGGACGCCGAGCCGTCGGAGGCCGATCCAGGAATCGGTGGCCCACGAAGGAGCCCCTTGCGGATCGAGCCTCGCCTCGATCCGGTAGAGATTCGGAAGATCGGGTGTCCAAAACGCCGGCTCGGTGAGGATCGCCCGCGACGCCGGTCCTGCGCCGGCTGCTTCAGCGAGCGGGATGAGCCGCGACGTCACGGGGAGCGTGGTGTCGCGGCCGCGACGCGGCCCGGTGACCGAGCCCACGATCCGGGAACCGGCCGGCACGTCACCCGCCAGTCGCACGAAGACCTCCGCCCGCATGTCATCGCACGGCCCGAGCGTGACGACGATCTCGGCCAGAGTCGTCATCCGTCACGAGCCTCGGCGAACCGTTCCCGCGCCATCTCGGAGAGGTGCCTGAGGTCGAGTTTGCCCGACCCGAGCATCGGCAGCTCGGGGATTTCGGCAAAGGCATCGACCCCGGGAATCCAGAGGTTTGGAAGGCCACGTTCCTGGAGGCGACGCACCACGTCCTTCGGATCGCGAGCCGTCGGCGTGTGGAACACCACCAACCGCTCTCCCTTCGCGCGATCGGGAACCGCCGTCACCACGGCGAGCAGTTCACCGCCGGCGGCGCCAAGTTCCTCATTGATCACCTCCTCGACGGAAATGTGCGGCACCATCTCGCCGCCGATCTTCGAGAACCGGCTCTCGCGGCCGGTGATGGTGATGAAGCCCTCGGTATCGAGCCGGGCGATGTCGCCCGTGCAGTACCACCCGTCCTTCACCACCTTCGCCGTGAGGTCGGGCCGGTCGAGGTATCCCTGCATGACGTTCGGCCCCGCCACCCAGAGCAGGCCATCCCGGCCGACCGGCAGTTCGTGCCCCCCCTCCCGGTCCGTGATCCGGGCCCGGCAGCCGAGGATCGGCTTGCCGACCGTGCCCTCCCGGGCGTCAGCGGGCCGGCCAGGCACATGCCGCGATGCGGGCACGTTGGCGGCGACCAGCGGCGACAGTTCGGTCGCACCATACGCCTCGCTGGGACGGGCGCCGAACTTCTTCTCGAAGGCGTCGCAGACGTCCTTGGGGAGCTTCTCCGCGGCGCCGAACACGCACTCCAGCGACGAGAAATCCTCGGCGGGCGTCCGCCGGGCATAGATTCTCAGAAACGTCGGGGTGGCCATCAGGAGGGTGGCGTGATGCTCGCGGGCGAGGCGGCCCACCACCTGCGCATCCCGCGGGTCGGTGTGGTACACGACGGCGGGATCGAGCGTCAGCGGCGTCCAGAGCGTGGTCGTGTAGCCGTACGAGTGGAAAAACGGCAGCACGCCGAGGGCCACGTCGCTCGGCGAGAGATGGAGCAGGTGATCGATCGCCCGCACGTTCGAACCGACGTTGTCCTGCGACAGCACGACGCCCTTGGGATCGCCCGTGGAGCCGGAGGTGAAAATGATCGTGAGCGGATCGTCCGGCCGAATCCGCTCCAGGCCGAACGCCGACTCGAGCATGCCGAGCGGCATGAGCCGGGCCTGCACAAAACCCAGCGCCTTGTCGAACGCCGTGGCCTGTTTGCGGAGCGTTCCCGCATCGAGCAGCCTGACACCGAGATCGAGTTTCACACGGGCCAGGAAGGCTGGGCTCGAGATCACGTGCCGCAGGCCTGCCCGTTCGATGCAGATGTCGAGGATCGACTGGCTGGAGGTGTAGTTGAGATTGACGGCCACGCGCCCCGACAGGGCCAGCGCCGCGTTGACGACGGCGGCCCCGGCCGTCGGCGGCAGCATCACCCCGACCCGTTTCTCGTCGGCGGCCAAAACGCGGTCGAGGACCCGCTTGACGACGAGCATGGCCAGCAGGAGTTCATGACCGTTCATCCGCGTGCCGAGGGAATCGGCGACCTTCATCCGACTTCCGGCGGTGCGACACGCCCGCAGCATCAGACGCTGGAGCACGAGTGGGGCCGCGGTCGGATCGGAGCCTGCCATGATCGCTCGCAGTCGGCTGGGAATCGGGGGGAATGACCGGGGTTCGTTGCCCCGGCCACGCTGGCCATTAGAATCGCGGCACGTCGGCACGACCAGCCAAAAACTCCGTCGATGCCGCCCTGTTTCGGCATCCCGCCGACGCCGGGCGGCGTCCTCCCGCTCGCCGACGTTCCCTCCAGACACGAGCGCAGGATGCCCCGTTACCAGCCGTCGCGGATCGAGCCGAAATGGCAGGAATGGTGGCACGCCCACGGCACGTTCGCCACGCCCCGCCTCCCGTCGGATCGCAAACGGTACGTCCTCGACATGTTCCCATACCCGAGCGGCGACGGCCTGCACGTCGGCCACCCGGAGGGCTACACGGCCACCGACATCGTGTCGCGGTTCGAGCGGATGCGGGGCACGAGCGTGATGCACCCCATGGGCTTCGATGCCTTCGGCCTCCCCGCCGAGGAGCATGCGATCCGCACCGGCACGCCACCGCGGGAGAGCACCGAGAAGAACATCGCGACGTTCACGCGACAGCTGAAGATGCTCGGCTTCAGTTACGACTGGGACCGCGTGCTGGCGACCACCGACCCCGAGTATGTCCGCTGGACGCAGTGGATCTTTCTGGTCCTCTTCGACACCTGGTTCGATCCGGTTGTCCAGAAGGGCCGCCCGATCGCCGAACTCCCCATCCCGGCCGACGTTGCCGCGAATGGCGAAGCCGCGGTTGCGAAATACCGTGACGCGCACCGGCTCGCCTACCAGTCGGAGGCCCCGGTGAACTGGTGTCCGGCGCTCGGCACGGTGCTGGCGAACGAAGAGGTGATCGGCGGCGTGAGTGAGCGGGGAGGGCACCCCGTGGTCCGGATTCCGCTGCGGCAATGGATGCTACGGATCACCGCCTACGCCGACCGACTTGAACGCGAACTCGAGGGGCTCGACTGGCCCGCGAGCATCAAGAAGCTGCAGTGCGATTGGATCGGCCGGAGCACCGGCGCCGAAGTCGATTTCCTGATCCCGCCCCGTCACGCGGCGGGCGGAGCCTATGACGTGTGGAAACAGTCGCGGGCGGCGACGGGGTATCCCGAAAAGCCAGGCGACGACGTCCTGAGGATCTACACCACCCGTCCCGACACGCTCTACGGCGTGACCTACATGGTGGTGGCTCCGGAGCATCCGCTGCTCGACGTCCTCGCCGCCCCGGAGCAGCGGGAGGCGATCGCCGCCTATCGAGACGTGGCCGCCCGCAAGAGCGACCTCGACCGCACCGATCTGGCCCGCGAGAAGACTGGGGTGTTCACCGGCTCGCACGTGATCCACCCGCTCACCGGCAGGCCCGTGCCGGTCTGGGTGGCCGACTATGTCCTCGCCACCTACGGCACCGGCGCCATCATGGCGGTGCCGGCCCACGACGACCGCGACTTCGAGTTTGCGAAAACCTTCGGGCTTGATGTGGTCACGGTCGTCGAGCCGCCGGATGGCGGAGCAGGGCGGGGTGAACTCTTCGCCGGCGAGGGTCGGGCCGTGAACTCGGGGCCGTATACGGGCCTCGCCACCGGCGAGTTCCTCCAGAGGGTCGGCGGCGACCTCGAGGCGGCGGGGCTCGGCCGGCCGGCGGTGAACTACAAACTCCGCGACTGGCTCTTCAGCCGGCAGCGATTCTGGGGAGAGCCGTTCCCAATCCTGCACGAGCTCGACGCCGAGGGAAACCTGAGCGGCGCGATCCGGGCGGTCGATCCGACAGAACTTCCGGTGAATCTCCCGCACCTCACCGACTTCAAGCCGGGCGACACGCCCGATCCGCCGCTCTCGCGTTCCCCCGCCGACTGGCTCTTCGTCGAACGTGACGGCAAGCGATACAAGCGGGAGACCAACACGATGCCACAGTGGGCCGGCTCGTGCTGGTACTACCTGCGGTTCCTCGATCCACGAAACACGTCGCGGTTCATCGATCCCGAAGTCGAAAAGGCCTGGATGCCTGTCGACCTCTACATTGGCGGCGCCGAGCACGCGGTGCTCCACCTTCTCTACTCTCGATTCTGGCACAAGGTGCTCTATGACCGCGGCCACGTCTCCCACCCGGAGCCGTTCGGCAAGCTCGTGAACCAGGGGATGATCCTCGGCGAGATGGAGTTCACGGGCTACCGCAGCGGCAAGGGGGGCTGGGTGTCGGCCGAGAAGCGAACAGCCGAGGATGTCCCGGCGAAGGTGCCCGCCGACCAGGTCGAAAAACAGGGCGAGCACTTCGTGCTCCGGGACGCCCCGAAGATCCGCGTGGAGAGCCGGGCCTACAAGATGTCGAAGAGCCGAGGCAACGTGGTCAACCCCGACCAGGTGGTCCGTGACTTCGGCGCCGACTCGCTCCGGCTCTACGAGATGTTCATGGGACCGCTGGAGGCCACGAAGCCCTGGAGCACGGCCGGCGTGAGCGGCGTCCGCGGGTTCCTCGACCGCTGCTGGCGGCTGGTGGTGGACGAGCGGGCCGACGAGATCGCCCTGACCCCGCAGGTCTGCGACGATCCGCCGACCGACGAGCAGCTTCGCGAGATCCACCGCACGATCGACAAGGTGAGCCGCGACATCCAGGCCCTGTCGTTCAACACCGCGATCGCGAAGATGATGGAGTTCGTCAACTTCTGCACGCCGCTGGAACGGCGGCCGCGGGCGATCCTCGAACCCTTCGTGACGATCCTCGCCCCCTTCGCGCCGCACCTCGCCGAGGAGCTCTGGGAGCTGCTCGGCAAGCCGGCTCCCGTCTCGCTCGCGACCTGGCCGGCGGTCGAGGAGCGGTGGCTCAAGGACGACACGGTCGAGATCCCGGTGCAGATCCAGGGAAAGCTCCGGGGTCGCGTGATGGTGCCGGCTGATGCCGACGCCGAGGCGACCAAGGCCGCGGCCATCGCCGACCCGAAGATCGCCGAACAGCTCGCCGGCAAGGAAATCGTGAAGGTGGTCGCCGTTCCCGGCCGACTCGTCAACTTCGTGGTCAAGGGCTGACCACGCGTGTCGCGGCCCCAGGCCTCGGGGCTGCCAGGGAGGCGGCGGGATCGGGGCGAGGATGGCGAGCGTCGGCTATCCTGCCGTTGGCGAGCCGACTCGTCCCGTCCCGCCGCCGGCTTTCGCTCGGTGACAACGCACCGCCTGCTTGTAGACCCCTTACGCCAGGCAGGGAATCGTCTTTCTGTGGCACGGCAGGTTCCCGTAGCATGGTGACGCCCGTGAGGCGGCGGGCTCCCTGAGGAGCGATCCATGTCGGTGAAGCGAGTTCTGGCCCTGGTTCTCGGCGGCGGTCGCGGCACGCGGCTCTATCCGCTCACCCGCGACCGCTCCAAGCCCGCGGTGCCGCTGGCGGGCAAATACCGGATCATCGACGTCCCGCTCTCGAACTGCATCAACAGCGGCGTGCAGCGGATCTACGTGCTCACCCAGTTCAACTCGGTGAGCCTCCATCGGCACATCCGCCGCACCTACACGTTCGACCCGTTTAGCGGCGGGTTCGTGGAGATCCTCGCGGCGCAGCAGACGCTCGACAACTCAGGCTGGTACCAGGGCACGGCAGACGCAGTCCGGCAGAACATCCGCTACCTGCAGCAGCCCGACATCAAGCATGTGCTGATTCTCTCGGGGGATCAGCTCTACCGGATGAACTACGCCGACATGCTCGCCACTCATATGACCCACAAGGCGGACGTCACGATCGCCGGCATCCCCGTCAAGGACGAGGCCGCCTCGGCGCTTGGCATCATGCGGCTCGACGGCGAGGGCCGGGTCGAGGGATTTCTCGAAAAGCCACAGACGGCGAACGAACTCGACATGATGCGGACCGATCCGGCCTGGATCGAAGCTCAGGGGATCGCCGCGCACGGCCGCTCGTTGATGGCGAGCATGGGCATCTATCTCTTCGACCGGGACTGCCTGCTCGACCTGCTCACAAAAACCGACTATCGGGACTTCGGCAAGGAGGTCTTTCCCGCGGCGATCCGGGCCAAGCACGTGCAGCTTCATGCCTTCGACGGCTACTGGGAGGACATCGGGACGATTCGCTCCTACTTCCAGTGCAATCGCGAACTCGCTGGACCGTCACCGCCGTTCGACCTCGTCAACGCCGAGGCGCCAATCTACTCCCGCGGCCGGTTCCTGCCGCCGTCTCGGCTCGGCGGTGCGAGCATCCGCAACAGCCTGGTGTCGGACGGCTGCGTGATCGAGTCTGGGGCGGTGATCGAAAACAGCGTGATCGGACTGAGATGCCGGATCGGCCGCAATGTCGTGATCCGCGACTCCGTGATCCTGGGCAACGATTATTACGAGAGCGAACACGGCCTGGCCGACGACGTGGCCCGCGGCCTGCCGCCACTGGGCATCGGCGACGACACCATCGTCGCAGGAGCGATCATCGACAAGAACGTCCGCATCGGCCGCCGCGTGCGGATCGTCAACGAGCACGGCTGGATCGATACAGCCGACGACGAGCGGTTCACGATCCGCGATGGAGTGGCCGTGGTCCCGAAGGACGCCGTGATCCCCGACGGCTGGGTGCCCGAGCCAGCCTTTGTTCACCCGGCCTGACGTCAGCGATCCCGCCTCGGCCGCCAGCCAGGTGTCTCCGCGAGCGAAGGCACCTCGACGCTCAACGTGACGGGTGCCGGCGAACCATTCGGCGACGGGGGTGCAACCTCGGCCCCTGATCGTTCGCTGGCCGTGACGTCGTCGTTCCCAGGCAGTTCCCCGCCAGACTCACCAATGACGTGGATCACGGAGTCGGGCTCGGTGGCCGATGGCTCCGCGGTGGCTCCCTCGAGCACTGCGGTCACCAGCACGCTCGTCGGCTCGCCCTGGGCCCCGGGGCCGTCGCCGGCGGCAGACTCCACGGCCGGATCGGCAAGCGTCGGAGCCGCCTGCTTACCCCCCTTGCCACCCCGCTCGGCGGCAAGTTGGGCACCATCGGTCCCCTTCGCTCCGCTCGCCTTCACAATCGCCGGCCACGGCATCGGGGCGGCACCGATGGGAAGGATGCCGTTGCTACGCGCCCGAAAATCGTTCTGCGGGGATGAACCGTTGGGCACGGGCCCCGAGTAGTCGTACGGGTCGGGGCACATCGTGCAGCCCGCCAGCAGCACCGCGACCGCCATGATGGCGACCCGACCAGGCGCGATCGGCACGGTTCGAGCAGGACAATCCATCAAACCCTGAACTCTCCCCGCGCAACGGGCCGGCCGGGTTGCCCCGGCACGACCCAGCCCGCAGTCAGCGGCTGTTCCCCTCCCCCACGACCCACCCCAGAGATCGGATCGTCACGACCCGAATCTTCAGCAAATCCGGACCCCCGGCGAGAGGTCCGACACCGCGGTCAACGGCCGTCCGGGCGGTCGGGACGCTCGACCGCCGCGGAAGCCCAACGCCGTGAGGCGTGGGGCGAACCACCACCAGACGCCGCGTCCAGCGTGATTGGCCCGCGGCCTCACGGCCGGTCGGCTTTCACCTGCCATGCACTCGAGGGCGAGGATCGAGCGTGAACCGTATGAATTCGCAGCCCAGCCGCTGCAGAGCGACCGCCGCGTGGCACACGTCTCACCGGCTTCTGCGCGTGCCTCCGATCCGGCTGCTCCCCCGTCCGGAATCACATGCGAGCGATGATGCTGCGAGGGGCTGCCCGTGCCCGGGAGCCGGGCTCGGCGGCAAGCGAAGCCAGGATGGCGAAGCGTAGCCGGCGTGCAGCGACGAAGGGCCGGAGCCCGCAGCGAGCGTCCGGCGATGGGCATGGGCAGCCCCGAGCCTCGTGAACGCCTGAAGATCACGTGTGACCGGGATTACTCGGTGAAGCCGGCAGCCTTCAGGCCGGTCGGCTTGCATGTGCTACGCACTCACCCCGAGGATCCGGTGCGAACCGGCTCAGAGCTCCACGCCCATGTCGGCCATCATGACCTTCATGTCGTCCCAAACGTCCCGCTTGGCCGCCGGATTTCGCAGCAGGTACGAAGGGTGA
>JAGWWA010000126.1 GCA_018970605.1 Planctomycetota bacterium
ACGGTCCGACGGGAAAGGTCCTCGTGCTCATCTGCCATGGTGGCGGCTCCTGTCGCGTGACGATGAGAGTGTGTCGCGGTTGGTTCAGGTGTCGCTCGTGCCCTCGATCTCAGCCGGTGACGCCGTCGTGCGTCTTGAGCGTGTCGGCGCCGAAGGGAAGCGGCAGGAAGTCGGCGAGCCGGAAGACGCCCCGGCCATCGATCACGATCGCGGTATCGGCCGTGCCGAACTCGGCGATCACCTGCAGGCAGGCGCCGCAGGGGGCGATCTTCGCGATGAGCGTCCCCGACGAGTCGGTGCAGGTCAGCGCGATCCGCACGAGCCGGCGGCCCCCAGCGACCACGCCGGCGAAGATCGCCGACCGTTCGCCGCAGATCGTCAGGCCGTAGGACCCGTTCTCGACGTTGGCCCCCCTGAAGACGGTGGCGCCGGTCTCCGCGAACACGGCCGCGGAGCCGACCCGCCAGCCCGAGTAGGGGGAATGGGCGTTGGCCCCCGCGGCCCGGGCGGCGGCAAGCAGGGAGTCGTCGGAGGGGATCGCGGCTGGGGCGGACATCGGCAACCTCGTGGCAGCGGGAAGAAGAAAAGGGGCGGCGAGAGGGGTGTGGCGTCACGGAGTCTACCGCTGCCGTGCGGCTGTGGCGCATTCGACAACGCGGTCGCCCGCCGTATGATCATGCGGCCGTGTCCGGCAGGGAATCGGAGGACGAGTCGAATGTCGCGGGTTCACGTGTCGTCGCATCCCTTGGTGGCGCATCACGTCGTCGCCCTCCGCGATCCGGCCACGAAGCCTCCGGAGTTTCGCCGGACGGTGGGGCAGATCACGCGGCTGTTGGCCGTCGAGGCGACGACGACCGTGCCCACGAAGGATGTCCGCGTGCCCACGCCGCTGGGCGAGGCGAAGGGCCGGCGGATCGCCGAGCGGATCGCGATCGTGCCGATCCTCCGCGCCGGCCTCGGGATGGCCGAGGGCCTCCTGGAACTGATCCCAGAGGCGGAAGTCTGGCACATCGGCCTCTACCGCGACGAGGCGACGCTCCGCCCGCAGGAGTACTACAACAAGCTGCCGGCCAACTGCGGTGCCTCGATGGCGATCGTCGTCGATCCGATGCTCGCGACCGGTGGCTCCGCGATCCGCACCTGCGAGATCCTCCACGCCGCCGGCATCCCGCGGATCATCTTTCTGGCATTGATCGCCGCGCCGCAGGGCGTCGAGCGGCTCTCCGAGGCGATGCCCCACGTCTCGATTCACGTAGCCGCCCTCGACGAGGGCCTCAACGACGTCGGCTTCATCGTGCCCGGTCTCGGCGATGCGGGCGATCGGCAGTTCGGCACCTCCGCTCAGCACTGACGCACATCACCACGGATTGACTCGTCCACGCGTCGATCGAACCCCAGGATGGATCCCCATGCGTGCCGTCGATCTGATCCGTAGGAAGCGGGACGGCGGCGAACTCACGGCCGATGAGATCCGCTTCATGGTCGGCGGCATCGCCAGCCGCGAGGTGCCCGAGTACCAGTGGTCGGCGATGACGATGGCGATTCTCTGGCGGGGCATGACGCCTCGCGAGACCGCCGCCCTCGTCGATGCGATGCTCCACTCGGGAACGGTGATCGACCTGTCCGACATCCCAGGCCCGAAGGTGGACAAGCATTCCACCGGTGGTGTAGGGGACAAGACGAGTCTGATCCTGGCCCCGATCGCCGCCGCCTGCGGCGTGACGGTGCCGATGGTGTCGGGTCGCGGCCTCGGCCACACCGGCGGCACGCTCGACAAGCTCGAGAGCATCCCGGGCTTCCGCATCGACCTCGATCTCGCCGCCTATCGCCGCGTGGCCCGCGAGTGCGGGATGGTGCTGATCGGCCAGACGGCCGAGATCGCCCCCGCCGATCGCGTGCTCTACGCTCTCCGCGACGCCACCGCCACGGTCGAGAGCATCCCGCTGATCACCGCCTCGATCCTCTCCAAGAAACTCGCCGAGGGGATCGACGCACTCGTGCTTGACGTGAAGACGGGCGACGGGGCCTTCATGGCGAAGCGGGAGGATGCCCGGGCTCTTGCCGAGAGCATGACCCGCATCGGTCGCGAACTGGGCAAGCCGGTGCAGGCCCTGATCACGAGCATGGACGCACCGCTGGGTCGTGCCGTCGGCAATGCGCTCGAGGTCTGGGAGAGCGTCGAGTGCCTGAAGGGCCGCGGCCCCGATGATCTCATGGAGGTGTCGCTGGAACTCGCCGCTGAGATGCTCCTGCTCGGCGGCGTGGCCGCGAGCCGCGACGAGGCCCTGGCGAAGTGCCGCGGATCGATTGAAGACGGCTCGGCGCTCGAACGGTTTCGCAGGGTGGTTGCGGCGCAAGGAGGGGACCCCCGGGTGTGCGACGACCCGCTCGGCGTGCTGCCCAAGGCGGCCCGCGTGGAGCCCTTTCGTGCCGCCCGCTCTGGCTTCATCGCCGGCATTCGTGCCTGGCCCGTCGGCCAGGCCTCGATGCTCTTGGGCGCGGGCCGGGCTCGTGCCGATTCAAAAATCGATCCTGCTGCAGGCATCGTGTTCACCAAAACGGTTGGCGATGAGGTCCGCGCGGGAGAGGTGATGGCCGAGGTTCACGTCAATCCGACCTTCGCCGCCGCGATCCCCGAGGCGCTGGCGATGCTCGCCGACGCGACCGCCATCGCCGATGCACCGCCGCCGAAGCGGTCGTTGATTCTCGAACGGCTCTGATTTCACCTCCCAGGCACGAGGCATCACCATGGGCGATCTCGACCGGTTCCGCGGACTCCTCGGCGTGGCCGCCATCCTCGGTGCGGCCTGGCTCTTCTCGGAGAACCGCCGCAAGATCTCGCCGCGGATGGTGATCGGCGGGCTGGCGATGCAGTGCGTGCTCGGGTTCGTCCTCTTGCGGTCCACGACGGGCCAGCAGGTTCTGGAGTCGGCGGCCAAGTGGGTCGACACGGTGCTTGCCTGCTCCGATGCAGGGGCGAGATTCGTGTTCGGTGACAAGCTCGCCGATCCGGCGGGGCCCACGGGCTTCGTGTTCGCCTTCCGGGTGCTTCCCACGATCGTGTTCGTGGCCGCGCTTTTCGCGGTGCTCTACCACCTTGGGATCATGCAGGTGGTGGTGCGGGCGTTTGCCTGGGTGACTGCGAAGATTCTCGGCTCGAGCGGCGCCGAGACGCTCAACGCAGCCGCCTCGATCTTTCTCGGCCAGACGGAGGCACCGCTCGTCATCCGTCCCTACCTGCCGCGGCTCACGCGGTCGGAACTCGCCGTGGTGATGGTCAGCGGCATGGGGCTGGTGTCGGGGGGCATCCTCGGCGCGTACAAGGCCGCAGGCTGCGATCTCCGCGACCTGCTCACCGCGATCCTGATGAGCTTTCCGGCCACGATCTTCCTCACGAAGATGTTCGTGCCCGAGATGGGCGATCCCGAAACGCTCGGCACGCTCAAGGTCTCGAATGAGCGGCTCGACTCCAACGTGCTCGATGCGGCTGCCCGCGGCACGCGCGAGGGGATGATGCTTGCCGCCAACGTCGGGGCGGTGCTGATCTCGTTCATCGCGCTGGTGGCGCTGACGAACCTCGCGCTTGGCTGGCTCGGCGGCCTCGTTGGCCATCCCGACCTGTCGCTCCAGTGGCTGCTCTCGCTCGTGTTCGCGCCGTTCGCCTGGCTGATCGGCGTGCCGTCGCAGGATTGTCAGACGATCGGGGGCCTGCTCGGCACGCGGACGGTGCTCAACGAGATGATCGCCTACTTCGATCTCGGGAAGCTGAAGGACACGCTCACGCCCAAGGCCTTCTCGCTGGCCACGATCGCCATGTGCAGCTTTGCCAACATCTCGAGCATCGGCATTCAGCTCGGCGGCATCGGCGCCCTGATTCCGGAGCGGCGGAGCGATCTCGCCCAGTTGGGCCTCAAGATGCTCGTGATCAGCACGCTGGCCAACGCCCTTTCGGCCGCCATCGCCGGCGTGATCATGCCGTGAGCCCACGGCCGTCAGGGCGATCCAGGGCCGCAGGCCGACTGTCCTGAGGGCGTGGACGGCGGGATTCACGTGGGGGGTGGGTGAAGAACCGGCGGTGCGGCGAGGCCCTGCGAAACCGTCGGCTGTTCGGACCGTTGAATCGGACGCCATGCGGAACGACCACGCGTCCACCCTGATCGGCATCGTCCTTGCGGTGGCGGCGCACGCGCTCGCGCATGCCGCGGAGCCCGGGAAGGCTGCTCCGCGCCATGCGTGGGTGACGCCGGAGATCATGGCTCCGGGCGTCTCGTTTCACACGTTCGAGAGCGCCGCCGCGAAGGCTTCGGTCAGCTACCACCTCTATTCACCGACCGCCTACGACCGCGAACCGGAGCGGCGCTTTCCGGTCGTCTATTGGCTGCACGGTTCGCGGGGAGGGCTTCCCGGGATCCCGAAGGTCGCCGCCCGCTTTGCCGCGGCGATCGACGCCGGCAAGACGCCCCCCTGCCTCGTCGTGTTCGTCAACGGCCTGGCCAACGGCATGTACGTTGACTGGAAAGACGGCTCGGCTCCGCTGGAGACGATCATCGTCAAGGAGCTCGTCCGGCACATCGACGATTCCTACCGCACGATCGCCACGCGGGAAGGCAGGCTGCTCGATGGCTACAGCATGGGCGGATATGGGGCGGCTCGGCTGGGATTCAAGTATCCCGACGTGTTCCGCAGCGTTTCCATCATGGGCGCTGGGCCCTTGCAGGCCGACCTTCTCGAAGCGCCTCGCGCCGGCAGGCGCCGGGCTGAGGAGGTGCTCGAGCAGGTCTACGGGGGTGATCCGGAGTATTTCAGGAGCGTCAGCCCCCGCGTCCTCGCCGAGCGGCATGCCGAAGCGATCGCCCGAGGCTCGCTCGTTCGCATGGTCTGTGGCGATCGCGACGAGACGTTCGCCGCCAACCGCGATTTCCACGAGCATCTCGAGCGGCGTGGGATCCCGCACGCGTGGATCGTGCTCCCCGGCGTGGACCACGACCCGCTCGGCACGCTCGAAGCCCTCGGTGACGCGAACTGGGATTTCTACCGCCACGCATTCGCGGAAAGGGCCGACATCCAGCCTCCCCCGCGCAAGCCCGACGCCGACATCTCCTTCACAGTCGGACGGCAGGATCGCCGGGCGATCGTGGTGAATGCCCCGACCGATGGATCCAGGAGACCGGCCGTGATCGTGCTCCACGGAGGCATGGGGAGCGCCGATTCGATGCGCGTCACCTCCGGCTTCGACGCGGTGGCGAGGTCAGAGGGCTTTATGGCGGTGTATGCGGAAGGAACCTCGTTCGGCGACGAACGCCATGCGTGGAATACTGGATTCCTGATGCGCAGGCTGGTGCAGGACGCCGACGACATCGCCTATTTCGACACGCTGATCGACACGCTCGTGCGGGAGCATGGGGCCGACCCGAGCCGGGTCTGCATGACGGGTGGCTCGAACGGCGGCATGATGACGTTCGTCTATGCCGTCACGCGGCCGGAGCGGCTTGCCGCGGCGGCTCCGGTGGTGGCCTCCATGTTCACCTTCGAGGTCAGGCCGTCCGTCCCGCTTCCGATTCTGATCATCAATGGAGCCAGAGACGACGAGGTGCCCCTGGAAGGAGGCATGAGTCGCAATCCGGTCGTGCGCCGTGCGCAGCGAGCACCGTTCAAGCCGCTGGACGAGGTGGTCAGGTTCTGGGTCGCGTCGAACAATTCCCGGGGCAACCCCTTGATCGAGACCCGCGGGACGGTGACCACGACCAATTACGAGGCGACTCAGGAAGGTGCGGTGACGGAGTTCGTCGTCGATTCGGAGGGCGGGCACGGGTGGCCTGGATCGAAGCCTCGCCGGGAGGGCGTTGTGCCGATCGGGTCGTTTTCGGCCGCCGAACGCATCTGGCAGTTCTTCCACGACAAGTGCCGGCAGCCACGGTGAACAGCCTGAGCGTGCTGTGCACGCGGCTTCAGGCGATCGCTGAGATCGAGACCAGCACCATATCGAGGGGACGTTCGTGGATGGCTCCTTGGCCACCTCGACGAAGGGGATGAACCTCGACTGATTCGACCTTCCCGGTGGAGGCACGCGAAAGAGGTACTGGGGTCGTCAGCCGATGACGAGCGTCGCGAGCCAGTAGAGGCCGCCGGAGAGGGTCATCGCCACCGGCAGCGTGAGGATCCAGGCGGCGGCGATCTCGCGGGCCGTCTCCGGCTGGATGCCCGAGTTGTTGGCCCACATCGTGCCCGCCACGCCGCTGGAGAGCACGTGGGTGGTGCTCACCGGCATGCCGAGCGAGTCGGCCATGGCGATCGTCGAGGCGGCCACCAGTTCGGCCGCGCCTCCCTGGGCGTAGGTGAGGTGCGTCGTGCCGATCTTCTCGCCCACGGT
>JAGWWA010000127.1 GCA_018970605.1 Planctomycetota bacterium
AGAGGCCGCTGCGACGACCACAGCGCGGTGGCGAAGACAACCGTCGGATTGTGATTCCGACCAGCATCCCCTCGCTCCCGCTCGGGGCTTTCTGCAAACCGGACAACGCTGTCACGCCGCCAGGAAGCCCGGAGCGCCAGCGACGGGATCACGCGTCACGGACAAACCGGTCACAGCGTGCCACAACGCCTATCCCCTCGCTTCCGCTCGGGGCTTTTTGTGACACTCTACGGAAGCCCCGAGCGGAAGCGAGGGGATACGGGCTGGCGATAGGAGTCGAGCCGCTGGCCGTTTTCCCGGGAGGACTGGGGTTTCTCGGGATTCGCAACTAGAGTCGAAGGGTCCGGCCAAACGCCCAGAGCACCCCGTCAGTCATGCCCCGCCCCTCCGACGACGACCTGTTCACCAGCTCGACGATGACGTTCGGCGAGCACCTGGAGGAACTGCGGACCTGCCTCATCCGCGCCGCGGCCGGACTGGCGGTGACCGTGCTGATCGGCTTCTGCGTCGCGCGGCCTGTGGTCCACCTGATCGAGGAGCCGCTGCGGCGGGCGCTCGGCGACTACTACTCGAAGCGGGCGATCGAGACGGCGGCCGACTGGAAGGCCCGCGTCCCGGGCGGGACGCAGCTTCCCTACTCGCAGGACGAAATCCGCGACGCCGTGGAACGGCACGGCATGACGTTTGAACTTCGCGAGGTGCATCCCGACCGGCTCGCGGCCGTCGTCGGCGGCACCGCCGCCACCGTGGCGGGCGGCACCGCCGATCCCGCCGCGGCGACCACCGGCACGGCGGCCTTCGATACCGACGCGCTCGTGCCCGTGCTCCTCTGGCAGCCGCTCTCCCGCGACCCGCGCGTGAGCATCACCACACTCTCCGCACAGGAAGCCTTCGGGATCTACGTGAAGGCCGCGATGCTCGTGGGCGTGGTGCTCGCCAGCCCGTGGATCTTCTACCAGCTCTGGACGTTCGTGGCGGCGGGCCTCTACCGGCACGAGCGGAAGTGGGTCTGGACGTTTCTGCCGATCAGCGTGGCCCTGTTCCTCGCCGGGGTGTTCATCGCCTTCTTCTTCGTATTCGACTTCGTACTCGACTATCTGCTGCAGTTCAACGCCTGGCTGGGCCTCGACCCCGACCCTCGGATCAGCGAGTGGATGAGCTTCGTGCTGATCATGCCGATCGGCTTTGGCATCGGCTTTCAGCTGCCTCTGGTGATGCTCTTCCTGGAGCGGATCGGTGTGTTCGACGTCGCGGCCTACACGTCGCAGTGGCGGATGGCCGTGCTGGTGATCGTCGTGGCCTCCGCGATCCTCACGCCCGCCGACCCCTACAGCATGCTCTTCCTGGCGGCTCCGCTCTGCCTGCTCTACTTCGGCGGCGTGGCGCTCTGCCGCTGGTTCGGCGACGCCCAGCCTGCAGGCCTGCCCGGCGCCGCTCAGGCGACGAAGGCGAGCCAGTAGAAGACGCTACCGGTGATGGCGGTGAGCAGCAGGTCCGCGGCGGCCAGCCGGGCCATCACCTTGTGCCGTGCCCCGTGGCTTCCCGGCACCGGCGGCGACGGGAAACGGGCGAGCGCCTCCCACACCACCCAGACCAAGAGCACGAGCGTCGAGACGGCGAACACCAGATGGATGCCAAGCGCGATGAGCACGCCCGCCGGCCACCAGGGATTCGGCTGCCCTCCCCAGGCCACGCCGCCGGCGGCGCGCAGCTTCCAGTCGCTGATCAGGCGGACGTCGATCTCGAAGACGATGATCGCCGCCAGCAACGTCACCACGATGAACAGCTGCAGCCGCTTGTGGGCCGCGTAGGCCCCGCGCCGCACGAGCGCCACGCTCCAGGCGAGCACGGGCAGGAGGGCGATCAGGCCGACCAGCACCACGTCCATCCCCAGCGAGGCCCGCGTGCCGAGGAAGCCGTCGATGCCTCGCGACGACACCTGCGTCTCCGTCGTGTCGTGCTGCACGGGGAACGTCCTCACGAGGATAAAAGGTGGCGGGAAACCGGGCGGGGACGGGGATTGTAGCCCAGGGCCTGCCCGTCGCGGGCGGAAGGTGGCTACCATCGTCGGGCCGGCCGAGTGGCGAAACTGGCAGACGCACGGGACTTAAAATCCCGTGGAGAGTGATCTCCGTGCGGGTTCGATCCCCGCCTCGGCCATTGGTGGCTGCCTTCAGCAGTCGATCTTGCCCCGCGCGGGCCCCTGCCGCTATTTCCCGGGCATGGTCACGTCACCCTCACCCCGGCCCCGGTCATGGCAGCCCCCCGTCTGGCTGCCCTGGCTCTCGGCGCCCGCGTTCTTCCTGCTGCCGATCGGCGGCTGCGGCGTTGCAGCCGCCGCCCGCCGGCCTCCGGCCGCGGCCAGCACCGCCGCCATCCCTCCCCTGCCCGGCCCCGCACCGGTCGCAACGATGGTGACGGTCGTGACGCCGTCAGGCTGACGTGCACGCCGCCCGGTGGCGTGCGGACCGTCGGCGCACTAGTTTTGCTCGTGGGGTTCGAGCCCGATCCCCACGGAGATTCCGCATGTCGCTTCGTTCCCGGATCGCGCTGGTGGCGGCGCTGTTGGTGCTGGCTGCCGTCGCGGTCAGCACCGTCCTCCAGACGCTCGCCGCCCGCCGCGCCATTCTCGAGCAGGCCCGGGCCGGTGGAGACGGGATCGCCACCATGCTGGCGCGGGTCGCCGCCTTCGCGGAGGACGTGCCGCCGGCCGTCGAAGAGGAAATCGGCCGGCACATGCTCGCCGAGGCGCGGCTGCTCGCCGCCTACGTGGCCTCCGCCGAGCAGTCCGGCATGCCGACCGACGCGATCATCGACCGGCTCCGCAGTGTCGCGGATGAAACGGTGGTGGACCAACTCGTCGTCACCGGCACCGACGGCGTCTGCACGATCGACACCGAGCGACCCGAGAAGCCGTTCGTCTTCCTGCCCGACGCGGCCCGCCAGCCGGAGGCCCACGCCTTCCACCGGCTGCTCACCGGTGAGATCGCGACCCTGGTGCAGAAATCGCAGCGCCGCGACCAGGACGGCAAGATCTTCAAATACGCCGGCGTCGGCGGGCTCGACAAGCCCCGGATCGTCGAGGTCGGGATCGAGGCCACGTTTCGTGAGCGGCTCGACAAAAACCTCGGCGTGCGCCGCCTCGTCGGCGAGGTCGTCGGCGGGGACGTGAAGGAAGTGCAGGTGCTCGACCGGCAGCTCGTGCCGCTCGTCACCCGCCGCATCGACGAGAGCGGCTCGGCGACCGATGCCCCTCTCGCCCTGGCCCAGGCCGACGCGGAACTGGTCCGGCAGAGCATGGCGGTTGGCACACCCGTCGGCCGGTTCACGTCGGACACGTATCGCGTCGCCGCCCCGGTGGCCCGATCCGACGGCCGCTCGTCCGGTGCCGTGCTCGTGAGCCTGGCCACCGATTCCAGCCGCGACGTGCTCTGGTGGCAGGCGGCCGGCGCAGCGGCCTCGGCCTTCATGGTGGGCCTGCCGGGCGTGCTGGCCGCCATCTGGCTGGCCCGCTCGATCGCCGAACCGGTCCGCAGGGCGCTCGCGGTCGCGGAATCGATCGCGTCGGGCGACCTCACCCAGCGGATCAAGGGACAAGGCACCCATGAAATGGGCCGGTTGCTCGGCTCCTTCGAGCGAATGGCGCAATCGCTTGGCGGCCTGATCGGCCGGATCAAGTCGGCCGGCGAGCGGCTGTCGACCGTGGAGGCCGACGCGGCGGCGGCACTCGCCAGGCAGGAACGGGCCGTGAGCAGCGTAAACGGATCGGCCAACGAGATCGCAGCCGCCGTCACGGAGATCTCGGCGACCGGCGAGCAGCTCCTCGACGCCACCAGCAGCGTCACCGGCATCGCCCGCGAGGCCGCCCAGGTGGCCGAGCAGGGGCGGGGTGGCCTGGAGAGCATGACCGCCTCGATGGAGCATCTCGACGAGGCGATGAACGCCTTCACGCGAAAGCTCGCCACGATCAGCCAGCGGGCCAGCGGGATCACCTCGGTGGTCACCACGATCGCCAAGGTCGCGGAACAGACCAACCTGCTTTCCGTCAACGCGACGATCGAGGCCGAGAAGGCGGGCGAATCGGGCCGTGGCTTCCGGATCGTCGCCCAGGAGATCCGTCGGCTCGCCGACCAGACGGCCCTCTCCACCAAGGACATCGAACGGATGGTCCGCGACATGCAGGCGGCCGTGGCCAGTGGCACCATGGAGATGGACCGGTTTCGCAACGAGGTGAGCGGCCGGATCGGCGAGGTCGCGCAGGTGAGCGAAAAGCTCGGCAAGATCATCGAGCCGGTGCAGTCGGTCACCCGGTCGCTGGACACCGTGCATCAGGGCATGGAGTCGCAGTCACAGGGGGCCCGGCAGATCCGCGACGCCATGGAGTCGCTGCGGACAGACGCCGGCGAATCGGCCGCATCGCTCGCCGTCTTCACCACGTCGCTGGCCGAACTGCGTCGATCGATCGCGGAACTCAACGCCGAGGTCGCCCGGTTTCGAACGCACGACGAGCAGCCCGAAGCGGCCTGAGAGGCGTTCGCACTTGATCCTCGCGCGTCGTCACGGCACCGCAGCCGGCCGGAGACCTGCTCGCCCTTCCAAAGTCAAAAACATGAGCGATGCTGCCGCGAGCCCCATGCGAACCAAGAACACATGCCGGTTCACGATTTTCCGCGAGGCTGTGCTCCGAGCGGCGCAGCCAGCATGCCCCCATCGCTCACGCGATTGGGCTTCCTGAAGCCGGATCAAGCGAGGGGCTGCCCGTGCCCGAGAGCCGGGCTCGGCGGCAAGCGAAGCCAGGATGGCGAAGCGCAGCCGGCGTGCAGCGAGCGGAGGGCCGGAGCCCGCAGCGAGCGCCCGGCGACGGGCATGGGCAGCCCAGAGCGGTGCAGCGGCAGCCAGCATGCCCCCATCGCTCACGCGATTGGGCTTCCTGAAGCCGGATCAAGCGAGGGGCTGCCCGTGCCCGGGAGCCGGGCTCGGCGGCAAGCGAAGCCAGGATGGCGAAGCGCAGCCGGCGTGCAGCGAGCGGAGGGCCGGAGCCCGCAACGAGCGCCCGGCGACGGGCATGGGCAGCCCAGAGCCCGCGGGAGGCTCACGAGCCGGTTGACACCCTGCACCTCCAAGGGCGGTCCGCTCTACCTGCGGGCGTCGGTCTGGCGGGTGGCCTGGCGGTTGGCCAAGAACCGTCGGAGGCCGGTGACGATTCGGGTCGCCGGCTGGGAGCCCGATTCGACATGAACGGGGGTCTCGCCATCCTCGGTCACGATCACCTCGACCGCCTCTGGTGGCAGATCCTCACCCCCCAGCAGGTCGGCGGGAGCGCCGGCGGGCTGGCCAGAGGCCTCGTCCTGGGGCGGCACCTGAGCCACCACGAAGTTGTCGCGGGTCAGCGAATCGAACTCGGGGTCCTTGATGAGGGTCGCCACCCGGGTTTTGGCGGCGGAATCGCTCGGCCGGGAAACCAGCAGCAGCACGGGCTTGCGGGTATCCCGGGCGGTTTCCACGGCTTCGTCGATCGATGACAGGATCCGGTCTTCGCCATCCCCGTCCTCGGGATTCCCGGCCAGAACCGGGGCGGGAACGTGCTTTTCCAGGGTCGCGAGCCAGGCTTCTGGCGTCTGGCCGTGATAGCCCGACTGCCCCATGATTTTGGCCCCGTCCGGGGCGATCAGGACGGTGTTTGGGAAGCTCCGGACGCCGTATTTGATGCAGACGCGGGAGCGGACGTTCCGCTCCTCCTGGGAAATCCCCTGCTGTGGCAGGTCGATCATCAGCAAGATGACGCGATCCTCGGCCCAGGTGAGGAAGTGCTGCGAATCCAGCACCTTTTTCTCGAGCGTGACGCAATGGGGGCACCAGTCGCTCCCCGTGAAGATCGTCAGCACCGGGCGGCCGGTCCGCTCGGCAGCCGCCATGGCCTCGTCGTAGTTCCGCAGCCAGCGATCGCTGGCCTGGGCCGACGCGGCGACCAGGAGGCAGACCATGATCCCTGCCGCCAAGCGGCCGATCCTGATCCCTGCCGCCAAGCGGCCGATCCTGGCCGCCACGAAGCGGCGGGAGGCGGCTACCGCCGTGCCCGAAAACTGAAACCTTCCCGTGGCGCTGCTCAGACTCATCGTCGCTTGCCTCCTTGCCGTCCAGTTCCCATTTCATCGGGTGGACTTCATCCGGCCCGCGAGGCGTCGCGGGCCAAAACATGGCCAAAAGGTAGGCTGCCGGAGGAAGAGCTGTAAAACTGTGAGCCTTGTGCAGATTCCGCAACTTACCAAAACCCCCCACGCTCGCCGTCGCTGCTCGACTTACGTCGCGCCCCTCAAGGTCGCGACAGGCCAAAAAAACCGCGAGAGCGACCGAAAGA
>JAGWWA010000021.1 GCA_018970605.1 Planctomycetota bacterium
GAGCGACGGTCCGCGGCGATGCCGCGACGATTCATCTCGAACAGCAGTCGGCCGCGGCGTGGGCGACGGTGACGATCGAGGCCCGCATGCCCAGGCTCGACACGGCCCGGGTGACGACGCTCGAACTGTCTCCGGGGGCGGTCCTCGGTCGCGCCGCGTGCGACGTCCGCGTCGCCTCCGGCGAGGCCTTCGTGCTCACCGGCCGCATCGCGCCGGAATGGTTCATCGATTCGGTCGAGGCCGTCGAGTGGTCGGCCTCTGCGCCGGTGGCCACCGACGGCGACCGGCCGCTGCCGACCGCCGAGCGGGATCGCACGCTCGACTGGCGGGCGATCCGCACCTCGGGCTCGAACGAACTGCGGATCGGGCTGGCGGAGGCGGCGACGCCCTCGCGGCCCCTCGGCCTGCGGATCACGGGGCATCGTCGCGGCGTGCCGATCGGCGGTGAGTTTCTCACGGCCGATCTCGACATGGTGAGGCTCGACGGAGAGACGGCGGAGTCGGCGCTGGTGGACTATCGCGTCGGGCCCGACGCCGTCATCGAACTCGACGGCGGGCCGATGGGGGTCGAGGCCGCGAACGGCCGGCTCGCCGCGCTGACGGAGCCCGGCGCGCCGCGAGGCCGCATCCGCGGTGGCGACGGGGCCGCCGGGGGCACGGCCCGGCTCGTGCGCCGGCGGCCGCCGCTCCACGCCGACGTGCTGGTGCAGGTGGTCGCCCGAGATTCGCGGATCACCGAGTCGCTCTCGTTCACGTGCGAGCCCGACGCGGGTGCCGTGGACTCTGTCGTGGTCAGGGTGTCGGAGCCGCTGGGCGACGCGGTCGAATGGTCGCTGGTCGATCCCCACATCGGCGCGCTCTACGCGCGGCGGCTCGAACCAGGCGGGACCGCAATGGATGATTCGACGGCGGGTCAGGAGTCGTGGCTGATCGAGCTTCGACCGGCGGTCGAGGGGCCGGTGACGTTTCGGGCGACCCGCACCAAGCCGTTTACGGCGGCCGTGGCGGCGCCACTCGCCTGGGTTGAAGGAGCCACCGACGCCCGTGGCACGATCGTCGTGCGGGGGGCCGGTGGCACCAGGCCGAGTGTGATCAATCGCGGGCTCGCTGAACGGCCGCCCCAGATTCCCGACGACCGTTCGGCTGCGGTGGTCACGGAGCTCTCGTATGGCGCGGCCGCCGACCTGGCGCAGCAGAACGGGGAGCCGCCGGTCGTCGTCGTGCCTCCCGACGTGGCCGAGGCGCGGGCCTGGGTGTGGCGCGAGTCAACGACCGCCTGGTGCCACGATTCAGGATCGATCGAGTGTGAGACACTCTTCGACATCGAAAATCGGGGCCGCACGGATGTCACCCTCACGGTGCCGGCCGGCCTGCGGCTCGACGAGGTGTCGATCGACGGTGAACTGCCCGCGTTCGACGTGCCTTCCGAGACCGGTGGTACGACAAACCTGCCGCTGCCCACCGGCCGCGGGCGAGTTCGTCTCCGCGTTCGTGGTGTCGCGGTTCGCGATCCGTCGTTCGGCGTCTGGAGGATCGACCCGATCGCCTGCGCGATCGACGTTCCGGCCCTCGGCAGGGATCGAGAGGTGAAGGTGCCCGCCGATCTCGACCTGATGTCGCCGGGGCTGAGCCTGCCCGCGCGCGACGGCTGGGTCGAACGACTCTTCGACGCCGCGGTCGTCAGGCCCGGCTACGAGAGCCTCGAGCCCTTCGGCACCGAGGCCGGCTTCCGCGGCATCGCGGTGCCACCGGCGGGGGCTTCTTCGGGCGGACTGTTCGTGATCCGGCGTCGGCTGGTGTCGACGGCGTCGATCGTGGCCGCAGCGATCGCCGCGGCCGTCGTCGCCGCATCGATTCGGCGGCATCCGCGTGCGGCGGTGACGGCGGTTGTGGCGCTCGCGCTGGTTGCGATCTGGATTCCCGCGCCCGTGGCGACGGTCGCCAGGGCGGCATGGTGGGGAGGATTGGCCGGGCTCTGGTTCGGCGCGGTGGCCGGTTCGGGGAGGCGAGCCGCCGTCGGGGTCGGCCTGGCGCTTGTCCTGCAGCCGTCGCCGACATCCGCGGCCGACACGGACGCCGGCCCCGTGCGGGTCTACGTCACCCCGGCCGCGGACGGCGGCACGGCCCTCGTGCCCGAGCCCTTGTTTCGCCGGCTCACCGCATCGGCTGTCGAGGCGGAATCGGTGCGGGTCCGTGACTGCCGGCTCGTCGTGGTGGCGTCTGGCCGCTGGCTGCTCGAACTCGACGTCGACAGCGATCACGGAGGTGTTCTCACGCTCGATCAGCGGGGCATGGGCGTCCGCTGGGGACAGGCCGCCGCCGCCCCCGGGGTGTCGGTGGAGGTGTCTGCTGACGGCGCGACGGCGCGGATGGTGACGGTTGCCGCAGGGTTCCATCGGATCGCGATCGACCTGCTGGCCACGCCCGTCCAGGAGGGAGGCATCGAGGTGGTGACGCTGCGGCTCCCCCCGTCGGCCGCCGCGATCGTCGACACGGCTCATGAGACCGCCGTGGCCGGCGAGCCACTCGCCGATCGCTGGCAGTGCGATCGTGGCGATGCGGCGGGAGGCTGGCGGCCCGTGGCGAGCACCGCGGGGCTGTTCGACGTGTCGCGGGCCGACTGCGTGAGGCTGGCGCGATCGATCGATCCCCGGCGACCGCTCACCGCCCAGCCCGAGGAGGCGCAGAGCCTCAACGAAGTCTGGTGGGGCGAGGCCACGTGCGTGGTGAAGGCGGCGTTCGAGATCTCCCCCGGAAGGCATCTCCTCCGCTCGGTCGTGATCCGCGCGGATCGTCCGCTCGAGCCGGGGGGCGATGCGGGTCACCCGCCGCTCGTGCCGCTGGGCGGGGGTCGGTACCTCGTCGAACTCCGCGAACCGGCGGCCGGTCCGGTGCGGCTCGATCTCGTGTTTGCGATGCCCCTGGACGACCCGGCGGGAGTGTTCGACGTGCCGGGCGTCTGGCTCGAGGCGGTCGGCGCCGACTCGCGCACGGTCCGCTGCTCGGCCGCCGCAGGCCTCGACGTGACTCCGGAACTGCCGGCTGGGCACGCGCTCCTGCGGCAGCGGGAGGGCGAGTCGCTCGAGGCCGTGGCGACGTGGCGGTCGGAGACCGTGGCGGCGATGGCGGGAGGCGACGAAGCGGCGTGGCAACGCGGTGAAGCGAGCGACCGACCGAGGGCCCGCGTCTCGGTGCGTCGCAAGACGGCGCCGCCGCGGATCGTGCAGCGGCTCGACATGGGGTTGGCGACCGATCTGATCGAACTCTCGCTCGACTGCCAGATTGATGCGCGGGGCGGCCCGTTCACCGGCGTGGCGGTCGAAGTGCCCGACGGCGCGGTGGTGGAACGGGTGACGCTGGTGGGCGATGGGCACGACGTGGGCGAGACCGTGGACGCCCACGTGTCGCGGCCCGCGGCGTCGCGGCTGCTCGTCGCCACGCAGCATCCGCGGCCCGGCAGCTATCGGCTCTCGATCGCGGCACACGTGGCCGGGCGGCCGTTGGTCGACGGCCGCTTGCCTCTCCTGCGGTGCGCGGTGGCCGACGGCCCGCCGCTTGTGGTCCGTTGGCGAACCCGGCCGGGATTCGAAGGAGCGCTGCGGAGAGGCGGCGGCGGGGCTGCGCCGGATGCGGCTGACGACACGGTGGAGATCGAGGCGGGTGAGCCGGCCCCCGAGTTCGAGATCGTCTCGACGGCGGATCGCGAGCCGCTGCCGGAGCGGTCGGAGACATCCTCGCCTGCCGCAGCGATGACTGAGGTGCCGCTCGGCAATGCCGTGGAGGCGACCATCGTGCACCTTGCCATCGACGACCGGGGGAGGATCTGGGGCATGGCGCGGTTCGAGGTGCTGGCCGCGGAGCCGGTGGTGCGGATGCGCTTTCCCCCGGGGATGAGGCTGTTCGATGTGCTGGTGGATGGTCGCGAGGCCGAAGCCATGCCCGTCGAGTCGTCGGCGTGGGACGTGCGGTTGCAGGACGTCCGCTGGCCGAGATCGATCCTCGCCGTGTTCGCGGGCGAGGTCGGCCCGTCGATCGACTCAGGCGAAGCGGTGCTGCTCGAGCCGCCCCGTCTCGAGCGGCTTCCGTGCCACGACGTGCTCTGGACGATCGACGCCCCGGCCGGCATGCAGGTGCGGGTGGCGGAACCGGCCCGCGTGATCGACGAAGGTGTATGGCGCGCGGTTCTCGCGGATCTGCGGCGGCGGATCACGGGCGTGTTTGCCGCTGCCGTGGAGAGCGCCATCGACAGCGACCGTGATCGGTTGCGGGGCTTTGCAGCCGCTCGGGATGTCGGCGCCAGGCCCGCCCTCGAAGCCGAGTGGGAACGGGCGATCCAGGGCGTTCCGGGTCAGGCTCGGAGCCGGGTGTGGGTGGTCGATCACGGGCTCGAGGGGCTCACGATTCGCCTGGTCGCCCCGGCGTCGGCCGGAGCCGAGGGACGCAGGAGGGCGACCGCCGTGCTGGTGGCCGCGTTGGTGGCTGGCTGGGCGATCGCAGCCTGGCGGCCGGCGGTGTGGCAGGTGGCCGTGACCTGGTCATGGCCCTGGCTGATCGCGGCTGCGGGGTGTGCCTGGGTCGTCTCGTTGCGGCCGATGCTGCCCGGCCTGGCGCTGCTTGCCGCGGGAGCCGCCGCCCTCCTCGCGCGCTGGACGCCGAGCCGTCCGGCCGCGTCTGTCGCCGCGGCCCCGCGATCCTGACGAAAAGCCCGTTGTGCCGCGGGCAAAGCGGTCTGGCTCGGCCCGAGGGCCGCCGCTACCGTCCGCCCCCTCGACGACCTGCACGCTGGCGAGCCTGAAATCGCCGGCGGCCCGAAACGGATTTCGGGGAGGCCGGTCGAGTCGCATGGAGGCGATGGCGCGCATGGTGAATGGACGCATTGGCGGCGGTCGGGTCCGGGTGTTCGCGACCTGGCTCACGATTGTCTCGGGGTGGCTCGTCACGACGGAGTCCGCGGTCCATGCCGCCGGCCACCGCACGGCGAACTTCATCGTCGAGGCACCGACCGAGGCTCTCGCCCGCAAGATCGGCGATGCCGCCGAGCAGTATCGTCACACGCTTGCCGTGGAGTGGACCGGCAGTCCGCTGCCGCGATGGAGCCGTCCTTGCCCCATCACGGCACAAGTCGCCCCGAATCTTGGTGCGGGGGGCGCCACGAGTTTCGTCTTCGATCGCGGGGAGGTCTTCAACTGGACCATGACGATCCAGGGGAGCGAGGAACGCATCCTCGACTCGGTGCTCCCGCACGAGATCACGCACACGATCTTCGCCAGTCACTTCCGCCAACCGCTGCCGCGCTGGGCCGACGAGGGCGCCTGCACCACCGTCGAGCATCCGGTGGAACGCGCCCGGCAGCACAGGATGCTGCTCGAGTTTCTCACCACCGGCCGCGGCATCGCGTTCCCCGAGATGTTCGCGATGAAGGAGTATCCGGCCGACGTGCTGCCGCTCTATTCGCAGGGCTACTCGCTGGCCCGCTACTTGATCGAGCGGGGCGGCCGGCACAAGTACGTCTCCTTCGTGGCCGAGGGGCTCGCCACCGAGAACTGGTCGGGGGCGCTCGCGAAGCACTACGGCGTGACAAGCGTGGCCCAGATGCAGCACGTCTGGCTCGATTGGGTGAAGCAAGGCTGTCCCGCGCCGCCGGCGTCGCTCGCGGCCGCCACGCCGCCGCCCGCCGCCGCGTGGTCGGCCACGACCCGCGGTCAGAGCCCCGACTCGGTGCCGGCGTCGCAGGCACCCGTAGCCACCGCCCCGGTGACGACGAGTGCCGCACGCACCTCGATCTACGCCCAGGCCCGGCAGGGCGGCCAGCCAGCGGCTGCGGTCCGGTAGGCCGCTTCCCGAACAAGATGGCGTCAAAAAGGTGGCGTCACCTCAGCGGGTCGAGCGAGTCGAACCTCGGCAACCGCCGAGTCGGTGCGTCGGGCGTCTTTGGCTGGCGTGTCCACGTCGACGTCAAGGGTGTCGGTAGGCGTGATCGTTTGGGTCAGGCCTGTATCCCCTCGCTTCCGCTCGGGGCTTCCTGAGCGCGCCACGGATGGCGAGCGAGGGGCTACCCGCGCCCGAGAGCCGGCGTTGCTTTCTCCGCGCAGCCAGGATGGCGGAGCGGAGAAAGCATCGAGCGAGCGCAGGGCCGGAGTCCGCAGTGAGCGTCCGGCGACGGGTATGGGCAGCCCCGAGCGGCGCGGCGAAGCCAGCGTGCCCCCATCGACCACGCGATTGGGCTTCCTGAACACCGACAGGCGTCCATCGCCTTCGCGATTGGGCTCGCTGGTCGTGCAGCGGGGGGCCACGGGCGCCCCGATTCAGCCCGGCTTCACGCCCGTGATCAGCAGCGTGATGTGATAGAAGACCGGCGCGGCGAAGCACATCGAGTCGATCCGGTCGAGCACGCCGCCGTGGCCCACCACCAGCGTGCCGTAGTCCTTCACGCCGCGGTCGCGCTTGATCGCACTCATCGTCATTCCGCCCGCGAAACCCATCACGGCCACCACCAGGCCGGCGAGGGTGGCCTGCCAGAGCTGAAACGGGGGCGCGGCCCACCAGAGCACGGCGGCGAGCAGGGCCGTGCTCGTGGCACTGCCAAGAAGTCCCTCCCAGGTGCGGTTGGAACTCACCGCCGAGGCCACCAGCCGCTGCCCGAGCATCCGGCTCCAGACGTACTGCATGCAGTCGGCGAACTGCACGAGCAGGATCAGGAAGAAGAGGAGACGGAAGTTGCCGGTGCGGTCGGCGTCGGACGCGCCCTCGATCGGGATCTGGAGCAGGGCGGGGGCGAAGGAGAGGCAGTAGACGCAGACCACGAGGCCCGCCTGGATCTTGGCCGTCCGCTCCAGAAACCGCTTGTAGTCGCCGGCGAAGGCGACGCGAGCGAGCACGAAGAGCGTGGCGTAGACCGGCAGGAACACGCTGAACACGTCGTAGCGATTGAGCCCGACGAGTACGTAGTGGAGCGGCGTGAACAGGAAGAACACCCAGAAGAGGGCGCGATGGTCGCCCTTGCGAGTAGGGGTGAGCGTGATGAACTCGCGGAGCGCCCAGAAGGAAACGAGCCCGAACAGGATCACCGTGGCCGTGGTGCCGAGCCAGAAAGCCGCCGCGAGCACCGTGCAGAGGATCCACCAGCCGCGGAGGCGGTTGTTGAAGGTGCGGATCGCGGCCGGGTCGAGGCCGCGGTCGGGATGCCGCTTGAGGAACTGGCCGACGGCCGTGGCGGCGGTGAGCAGGGCGAGCACGCCGGCGACGAGCGCGATGGTGCGGTTGTCGTTCATGCCCCGCTCACTCCTTCATCGCCATCACGGCGCGACGGGCGCGGGCGAGAAAGTCGAGCTTCGCCTCGCCCCGCTCCAGCCACATCGGCGGGCCGAAGCTGATGCAGGACAGCAGGGGGACCGGCAGGAACTCGCCGCGGGGCAGCACGCGGTTGAGGTTGTCGATGTGGACCGGGATCAGTTCAAGATCGGGCCGCTTCTTCGCCAGATAGTAGAGTCCGCTCTTGAACTCGCCGATCTCGCCGGTGGCGCTGCGGCCCCCCTCGGGGAACACGATCAGCGAGTGCGTCGTGCCCGCCTCGCGGATCATCATGTCCACCGGACTCTGGTGGACCTTGATGTCGGTGCGGTCGATGAGGATCGCGTCGAACACCTCCTCGGCCAGCCAGCGGCGGACGATGCCGCGCGACCAGTAGTCTTTCGCGGCCACGGGCCGTGTCAGTTCGCGGACGGCCTGCGGCAGCGACGACCAGACGATCAGCGCGTCGAGATGGCTGGTGTGGTTCGCGAAGTAAACCCGCTGGCAGGTGTCGGGCTGACTGGCGATCCAGCGGACGCTCGCCCCGGCGAGCAGCCGGGCGAGTCCCGCGAGCCCGAGCCCCGCAGCCCTGCAGAGCGGCGATCGGCCCGAACCCTTGCGGGGCGGCCCCGGCTCCTTCTCGGCGATGTCGGCAGGCGAGAGCATCAGGGCATCTTCGACCGGAGCGGCGGATGCGGTCAACGTGCGGCCCCCGCAGGCACGAAGGGATTGTGCCGCTTTTCGTGGCCGACGGTGGTGGGGCCGCCGTGGCCCGGGAACACGATCGCCTCGTCGGGCAGGGTGTAGAGGTGGTCGCGAATGCCGGCCGCCAGGGCGGCGAAGTCGCCGTCTGGAAAGTCGCTGCGACCCACCCCCTCGGCGAAGAGCACGTCGCCGCCGAAAACCACCGGCCGGGCGAGGCCCTCCGCCACGAAGACGACATGCCCGCGGGAATGCCCAGGAATCTCCCGGACGGCGAGGTCGAGCCCTGCCAGCGAGACGGTCTCGCCGTGGTCGAGGAGTCGGTCGGCGGGCGGACTCACCAGACTCATTCCGAACGCGGCCGACAGATTGCCGGCTGGGTTCGTGAGTTTCTCGGCGTCGTGCCTGCCGATCACGATCGGCAGCGATGGCCAGCGGTCCCGGAGGGCGGCGTTGCCGGCGATGTGGTCGGAGTGGCCGTGCGTGAGCAGGATCGCGGCCGGCTCGAGGCCCTGACCATCGATCCACTCCACGATCGCCCGCGGTTCGAATCCGGGATCGATCACGACGCAGCGGCGGTCGCCGGCCCGCGATACGATGTAGGTGTTCTCGCCGAAGGGCTGCGACTCGACGCAGGCGACCTGGAGCGATTCTGCTGGCGAAAACAGGCTGATGGAGGCCATCGGTACAGGATGCCGGGGGCGGAAGGCGGGAAATCGAGCATGGTTGGCAAACGCCCGGCCGACAAGCACGCCCTCTTTCGGGCAGGAAATGCGGCCTTTCGGGGTTGGAACTGCCATGGCGGCCGCGCGGGAGGCACCTGTAGACTCCCCCCCTCCCCGGTCGATGACGTCGAGGGGACGACTCTATTCTTCAAGAGATCCATGGAGGGATCGATGGCCCGCAGTGCATGGATGGGCGTGTTTCAGGCGGCCACGGTTCGCGGTGTGGCGGCGATCCTGCTGGCCACCGTGGCGACCGCCCAGGAAGTCGGGACCGGCCTCGTTCCCAACGGTGATGTCGCCAAGGGCAACATCGGAGCGGCCGACGCCCAGGCGGTGGCCGGCGGCGGTGTCCACCCTCTTCAGCCCGCGCTCGAACTGGCCCAGAAGGGCCTCTCGCAGCTCCGCACCACGATCAAGGACTATTCGTGCACCGTCGTGAAGCGTGAACGGATCGACGGCAAGCTCAAGGATCACGAGTACCTGTTCGCCAAGGTTCGGCATGAGCCGTTCAGCGTGTACCTCTACTTCCTCGCGCCGGACGACGTGAAGGGCCAGGAAGTGATCTGGGTCGAGGGGCAGAACGACGGCAACATGCTCGCCCACGCCGGCAGCGGCGTGCGGGCGATGGTAGGCACCGTGTCGCTCAAGCCCAACGGCGCGCTGGCGATGCAGGGCAACCGCTACGCCGTCACCGAGATCGGCGTCGAGAATCTCGCCAAGCGGCTCGTCGAGGTGGCCGAGCACGACAAGCAGTTCGGCGAGTGCGAGGTCAACTTTTTCCCCAACGCCAAGGTCAACGGCCGCATCTGCACCTGCGTGCAGGTGGTGCACCCCGTGCCACGGCGCAACTTCCGATTCCATCTCGCCAGGGTGTTCATCGACGACGAGTACCTGATCCCGATCCGCTACGAGGCCTATGACTGGCCGCAGGAGACGGGCGGGCAGCCGGTGCTCATGGAGGAGTACACCTACATGAACGTGAAGATCAACAACGGCTTCACGGACGCCGATTTCGATCCCAAGAACGCGGCCTACAAGTTCGGCGCGAAGTGACCGCAGGCCGCCGCGGAGATGGCGAGCGGCGTCGGGCACGCGGCCCGACCACGCAGAGGACGGCAGCGCCGGTCACGCCGACGAGGCCGATGGCCGATGGCTCGGGCACGGCGGCGATCGTCAGGGTCGGGGCATAGGTCCCCGACGCGTATTCCGTGCTGCGGATCGAGAGCGACTGCGAGGCGTCGACATCGCCGTCGTAGCGAATCTGCCGGGCGATCAGGAACGTGACGTTGCTCGCCCCCGCCGCGAGTCGCTCGGTGATCCATCGCGTGACATCGACCTGGAGCAGTTGCTCGGTTCCCGTGGCTGCGAACTGGCCGACGATCTCGGCCGACACCCCGAGGCCATCGACGTAGTTGCCGTCGATGGTCGAGATCGTGGCGGCGGGGTTTCCCAGGTTCGGAGCGTTGTTCCAGGTGATGCTCCCCGCGCTCCAGGCGTTGTCCGTGACGCCATAGACGTGGGCGATGATGCCGGCCGATGTTCCGCTCGTCGCTCCCGGATCGCTGGCGTAGATCCCGAGCAGCGCGTGCGTCAGCGTGTTCGGGTCGATGCCCGATACGGGGAACTTGAGGTAGGTGACGTCGCGGCCCGCCGCGGCGGTGCCGCTGTTGCGGACGCGAAGCTCGTTGCCGTTGAACGACGTGGTCGGACTGCCTTGATTGACGTACCCGTCCTGGCTGGCGGAGATCCTCGTCTGCGTGCCGACACTGGCCGGGACGCGAACGAGCACCACGCCGCCGGCGTCCTGGCTCACGGAGATCGTGCGATTCGATCCGACCGTGATCGTCTGGCTGACATCGCCCTGGTGGAGGCTGCTCACCTGCTCGACGGTCACCATCGCACCCACCGGGACGCCCCAGGGAGTGAGGTCGATCGAAAGCGTCTTGCCGGTCGTCAGATTCGCGTTCGCGGCCAGCAGGTAGCGGTCGCCTGCGGATGACTCCGCGGCCGCCATCACCACGTCCGTACCGCTCGTCGTTGGCACCGCGAGCAGCGAGTTTCCCGTGAACCCCTTGGTGAGCAGCTGGTAGACCATCGCCGACTTCGTCGCACCTCCCACGTTGCCCGTGGAGCTCTGCCAGTGCACGCCGTTGTACGCGTTGCCGGAGTTCGAGAACTTGAAGAGGTAGAGTTCCTCGGGCTGGTTGTTGGCGAGGTTCACCACGATCTGGCCGAGCCGGCTCGACATCGCGAGACTGTCGGGCGTGTAGCCGTTGGGATTGTTCACCGGGTCGTTCGGGTTGTAGTTCGAACTGGTGCGGGTGTTGAACTCCGAGAGCGTGACCGGATAGTCGGCCGCCTGGCCGGCGGTGATGGTGTTGATGTCAGCGGTTGCGCCAGCGAGTTTTGTGCCGAAGGTCGTCGGGCTGCTGCCGTAGTTGTGGTAGTCGTAGAACTGAAAGAGCTGGTAGCCGGGCACGGCGGTCCCGCTGAGCATGGGCGTGTTGCGGTTGGCGAGGAGGGTGTCGCCCCAGTCGCTACCGGTGACGGTGAGCGCCGGCCCGTTCGTCACCGGGCCTGAGATCTGCGGTGTCAGGTTCTTGCCGAACAGCCGGTTGACGTCGGCAACCGCGGCTTCGACGGCGTTGGCCCCGTACTTGATCATCTCGATCCACTGCGCCTGCGTGAGCGAGCCGGTGCTGTAGAGGTCGGGCTCGTTGAAGATCTGGTAGCGGGCGACGTCTTCGTAGCGGGCTCGCGTGAAGGCCTGGGCATACCACTGCTGCCAGCCGAGCCAGCGGTTTTGCCAGTCGGTCGGCGAGTTGTCGCTGGCATTGGCCGGCCAGGCGTACGCAGCTGGAGTCCGCTGCATGACGACGAGCGATGTGCCACCCGCGGCGCGGATGGTGGCGTCGGCAAACTGGGCATCCACATTGTTGCTGCCGTAGGAGACGTTGCTGGTGTAGGTCGACTGGATCGCCGACCAGTTGATGTAGGTCGAGGCGGTGCCGCTGGCACGCAACGCGTCGCGTTGGGCCAGGAACTGCGCCTCGCTGGAGGCGTTGAGGGAGGACGTCGTGGACGACCTGATGACCGACGTCGGCGTGAGCGTGGAGGGCGAGGTGAACATCCGGCCCGCGTTGACGCCGGTGTATCGCCACCACGAGGCTGTGTTGTCGTTGTTGAAATCGCCGACGTTGTAGCCGAGCCGGGTTGGCGTCTGACCGATGGTCGATCCGGAGAGGGTCACGGCCTGGCCACGGGCGGTGACGGCGGGACCGGTCGCGGCCAGCAGAAGGACCGCGAGTCGCCACAGGGGCCATCGTGGCCGCGTGACGGGACACGGGGGAAGCGTCGATGATGGAGAGATGTGCATGGGATTGCGTGTATGCAAAACGCATGCCAATGCATCCGGCAGCTCGGGACTTTCCGGGCACGTCGGGGAAACGCCTGGTTTTCACGGTTTTTGTGCGAATGCCGGTCAATCGCTCTGGGGCACGCCTGGAGCGAATCGCCCCAGCGCCTGGAGCGAATCGCCCCAGCGCCTGGAGCGATTCGCTCCAGGCGCCGCGCGTTGGGTGAGAGGAGGGGGGCTGCACAAGCCGACCGGCCGTGAGGCCGCGGGCTTGCCCGACGTCGGGCGTTGCGTCTGGTGGCGGTTCGCCCCACGCCTCACGGCGTTGGGGGGTGGATGAACGGAATCACGTGTGAAACGTGTTGCGGCGGTGCGCGTCCTTTTCAGGGAACCCCAGCGCGTGAGCGATCGCGGCAGGGATGCTACGCCAGGCCACGGTCGGTCGCCGCACGTCCGCCTAGCGCCGCTCTTCGAACCGCATGTGCTTCACCGACTCGCCGGAGTCGCGGAGTTCGAGCAGGGCGTCGATGCCGATGGCCAGGTGCTTCTCCACGAAGCGGCGACTGACGTCGCGGTCGCTCGCGGATGTCTTCACCCCCTCCGGGCTCATCGGACTGTCGGAGACCAGCAGCAGGGCCCCCTTGGGAATGTGGTTGGCGAAGCCCACGACGAACAGCGTGGCCGTTTCCATGTCGATGCCGATGGCTCGCGTCTTCACGAGGTAGTCCTTGAAGACGTCGTCGTGCTCCCAGACACGGCGGTTGGTCGTGTAGACCGTGCCGGTCCAGTAGTCGTAGCCGTGGCGGGCGATGGCGGCGGAGACCGCGGCCTGGAGCCGGAACGATGGCAGCGCGGGGATCTCCGGCGGGAAGTACTCGTTGCTCGTGCCCTCGCCGCGGATCGCGGCGATGGGCAGGATGAAGTCGCCGATCTTCGTCTTCTTCAGGCCGCCGCACTTTCCGAGAAACAACACCGCCTGCGGGCTCACAGCCGCGAGGAGGTCCATCACCGTGGCCGCCATGGCGCTGCCCATGCCGAAGTTGAGGATCGTCACCCCGTCGAACGTCGCCGACTGGATCGGGAAACCTTCGCCGTGCACCGGCACACCAAAACGCTCGGCAAATGCCTCGACGTATTGCGAGAAGTTGACGAGCAGCACGAACGAGCCGAAGTCGTCGAGGCCGCGCCCGGTGTATCGCGGCAGCCAGTCGCGGACGATTTCCGACTTGTCTTTCATGGTGGCCTGCGTCTTGTCTACGGGGTGGGCATGAGAGCCGGCCAGGCGGCCTCGAGCCGGTCGCGGGGGGGAAGTTCGATCGACGTTCCCGCCACCAACGATACCCGCGGGTCGAGCGCCCGATTCCAGGCGAACACGGCCCGATAGAGGCGGCCGTCGCCGTAGACCTTTTCGGCCAGCGACCACCAGGAGTCGCCGGGACGGGCCACGTAGGCGGAGCCCGGCTGCGGTGCTGGTTCGAACGCCGCATGGGGAGCGTTGCTGGCTGGTGGCGTGGTGAGGGAGTCGGTTGCTTGAAACCCCGGAGGAACAGGTGTGGCTGCGACGGGCTCGTCGAACGACGCCCGCGCCACGAACGGGTCGGCCGCGGGGGAGGCGGGATCCCGCGACGACGAACCGCCGAACCGGCTGCGGCCTGGTCGATCATTGACCGGTGGTGCCTCCGCTGGCACCGCTGCCGCGTCGGCAGTGAAGCGTGGCGGCTCGACCAGGTCGTGCGGCTCCGTCGCGGCGATGTCGGCCTGAATGTCGGGTCCGGCGCCCGCCGGTGGCCGCGGCACGAGCAGCTTCATCGACAACACGCCGACGAACACGCCGAGCAGCGTGGCCAGGAGGCCGAGCAGCAGTTTGGTTTCTCGTCCCATGCGCAGTCCGCGACCATGGGCGGTTGGCCGCCCCGGTGAGAAGGGCGGGAGTGTCGTGGAAACGACGTCGCGTCGCCAGACCGCTGGAGGGCCCGTCGCCTTGCCGAGGTTGCCTAGTCTGCCACGGTGGCCGGGGCGAGAACCCTCGCCGCGCGGAGCTTCGCGGACCGGCTTCGGGGATTGCGGGCACGTTCGTCGTCCGATGCCTCGACGGGCGACCGCGTGAGGTTTTCCCAGACCTGACGGTTGCGGAACGCCTCCTTGACGAGGCGATCCTCGAGCGAGTGGAAGGAGATCACGACGAGCCGGCCATCGGCGGCAAGCCGCGTCGGGATCCTCTCCAAAGCGATTCGCAGGCTCTTGAGTTCCTGGTTGACCGCGATCCGCAGGGCCTGGAACGTCCGCGTGGCGGGATGAATCCGCTGCGGGGGCTTCTGCCGGGGTACGGCGGCGACCACGACGCGGGCGAGGTCGCGGGATGTCTTGATCGGCTCCCGCTCGCGGATGTCGGCGATGCGGCGGGCGATTCGCCTGCTGAAGCGTTCCTCGCCGAACTCGTAGATGATGTCGGCGAGGGTCTCGGGGCGGAGGCGGTTGATCATCCGCCATGCCGGTTCTCCCTCCGTGGGATCGAAGCGGAGGTCGAGCGGGCCATCGGAGTCGAACGAGAAGCCGCGGGTGTCGTCGGCGAGTTGGTCACTCGACAGGCCGATGTCGAGGAGCACGCGGTCCACCTTTTCGATGCTGAGCGCATCGAGCACCTCCGGAATGTCGCAGAAGTTGGCCTGAGCGAACCGCACCGGCTTGCCCGCGAATTCCCGAGAGCCCCGCTCGATCGCGGCGGGGTCGCGGTCGAGGGCGATCACGCGGCCCGCGGGGCCCACCGCCTCCACGAGCAGTCGGGTGTGGCCACCGCCGCCAAGCGTGCCGTCGACGACGGTCATGCCCGGCTCGATCGCCAGAAACGACATCACCTCGGTGGGGAGCACGCTGGTGTGAATGCTGGGCGGAGTCATTGACGCCACTCTACCAAGGCGACGCTACGATGGCGTGCGTGGACGACCTCGACCTACACGCCGCCGATTCCTACGCCTACGACCTGCCGGCCGACCTGATCGCGCAGGAGCCACTCGCCGACCGGGCCGCCGCGCGGCTGCTCGTCGTGAACCGGGCCGACGGCGGGCTCGGCCACCGGTCGATCCGTGACCTGCCCAGCCTGCTCGCCCGCGGCGATCTCGTCGTCGTCAACGACACCAAGGTCGTGCCCGCGAGGCTGGTCGGCCACCGCGCGAAGACCGGCGGCACGTGGGAGGGGCTCTTCCTGCGGGTGGAGACTGGAGGCGCGTGTCCTGGAGCCTGGGTCGTGCTCGCCCAGACGCGGGGACGGCCCGAGATCGGCGAGCGGATCGTGCTCACCGGCCGCGACGGCGCCGAGGGTCAGTCGCTCGAACTGCTCGGCCGCGCCGCGGGGGGCGCGTGGCTCGTCCGGCCGCTCGGGGATGCCGCGACCGAAGCGGCCGAAACCGTGCTCGCGCGAGTCGGCCGCGTGCCGCTGCCGGGCTACATCCGCGGCGGCGTGGAGCACGACGGCGACCTCGCCAGGTATCAGACCGTGTTTGCCCGCGAGGCTGGTTCGGCTGCGGCGCCGACCGCCGGATTGCACTTCACGCCGGAGATTTTCGCGGACCTCGCGGGGCGGGGTGTCGAGCGGGCCGCCGTCACGCTGCACGTGGGGCTTGGCACCTTCCGGCCGATCACGGCCGACACACTCGACGGCCACGTGATGCACTCGGAGTGGTGCACCTGCCCGGCGGAGACGGTGGAGGCGGTGCAGCGAACGAAGGCGCGGGGCGGCCGCGTGGTGGCGGTGGGCACGACGGCCGTGCGAACGCTCGAGACCGCGGCCCTCGCGGGCACGCTCTCACCGTGGTCCGGGGCCACCGAGCTGTTCATCAAACCCGGGTTTCCGTTCCGCGTGGTGGATGCCCTGTTGACGAACTTCCACATGCCACGGACAACCCTCATGGTGCTCGTGTCGGCCCTGGCGTCGCGGGACCTGGTGATGCGGGCCTATGCGGAGGCGATTCGGGAACGCTACCGGATGCTGAGCTACGGCGACGCGATGCTGATCCTCTGACGGAGAACTGGCGATGGGTGAACTGCCGCAGGAAGACGTGCTCGTGGTGCCGCGGTCGCTGTTCGACCGCGTGGGGGCCTTTCAGGGCTTCTGCGGCGACACGGCGTCGTATCTCGCCGCGCTGCTCGATCCCGCCCACACCTCGTGGCGGCCGCGGGCCACGGTCGAGGATGACCCGTCGCTCAAGCAACTGATTCCCTACTGCGTGCTCTCGTGGCGGGATGCCGCGGGCACGCCGCACTACTTCGCTTACACCCGCGGCGGTGGCCAGAGCGAGGCCCGGCTGCGGGCCAAGCGGTCGGTCGGCATCGGCGGCCACATCTCCAGCATCGATGGCGAGCACGGCGACGACACCTCCTACGACGCCGGCATGCGGCGGGAACTCGCCGAGGAGATCGCCATCGAGGGCGGCTGGACGGCCCGCTGCGTGGGCCTGATCAACGACGATTCCAACGCCGTGGGGAGCGTGCACCTCGGGATCGTGCACGTGCTGGAACTGGAGAAGCAGGGAGTGGCCTCGCGGGAGAGCGAACTGGTGGACTGTGGGTTCGCCACGCTGGAGGCCCTGCTCGCCGACCGCGACCGGTTCGAGACCTGGTCGCAGATCACCCTCGACGCGATTCGCGACGGTAGAATCGCTTGAGGACATGGCCGAGCAGTTCCGCACCATCTATCTCGACAACCACGCCACCACGCGGCTCGACCCGCGGGTGCTGGAGGCGATGCTGCCGTGGCTCACCGACCGCTACGGCAACGCCGGCAGCGTGACGCACGACATGGGCCGCGAGGCCCGCAAGGCAGTGGAGGCCGCGCGGGGCACGTTCGCCGACGCCATTGCCGCCGATCCTCGCGAGATCGTGTTCACGGGCGGCGCCACCGAGAGCACGAACCTCGCCATCCTCGGCGCGGCGGCCCGGCATGCGAGAATCGAGGCTGCCGACGGCTTTCCGGGCCACGTCGTGACGGTGGCGACCGAGCACCACGCCGTGCTCGATCCCGTGGAACACCTCGAACGCGAGGGAACCACGGTGACCCGGCTCCCGGTCGTGCCGCAGCACGACGCGGACGGCGTGCCGGGAAGGATCAGGCTCGCCGATCTCGAGGCGGCCCTCCGGCCCGACACGTTTCTCGTCTCCGTGCTCCTCGCGAACAACGAGATCGGCGTCGTGCAGGATGTGGCCACGATCGCCGAACTGGTTCACGCCGCCGGCGCGATCCTGCACGTGGACTGCGCCCAGGCGATCGGCCGGATGCCCGTGGACGTGGATTTCCTCGGTGCCGATCTGGCGAGTTTCTCAGCCCACAAGTTTCATGGACCGAAGGGCATGGGGGCGCTGTATGTTCGCCGTCGCGGTCGCGCGGTCCGCGTGGAGCCGCTCGTGTTTGGCGGCGGCCAGGAGCGGGGCATCCGGAGCGGCACGCTCGATGTGCCGGGCATCGTGGGGCTGGCCGAGGCGGCGCGACTGGCGAACGAAGGCCTGGCCGACGAGGTGCCGCGGATGCGGCGGCTTCGCGATCGGCTCTGGGCGGCGTTGCGCGGCGGCGTGCCCGGCGTGGCGATCAACGGGCCGTTGCTCGAGGCGGTCGATGACCGTGGCCATCCGCTGCGGCTCGTCAACAACCTGAATGTCCGGATCCCGGGCGTGGACGGACAGTCGCTCCTGGCCATGCTCTCGGGCGAAGGCCTCGCGGTGAGTTCGGGCAGCGCCTGCTCGTCGGAGAGCCCACGGCCGAGCCACGTGCTCCTGGCCCTCGGCCTCGGCGACGACGAGGCCCGGGCCAGCCTGCGGTTCGGCCTTTCGCGGTTCACCACCGAGGACGAAATCGACGAGGCGGCCCGGCGGATCGCCTCGGGTGTCGCCAGACTGCGGGCCATGTGAAAGCCGACCGGCCGTGAGGCCGCGGGCGAGTTCCGCAGGACGCGGCGGCTGATGACGGTTCACCCCACGACTCACGGCGTTGGGCTTGGACAAACGACCACGCCGAGTTCACGGAGAGCCCATGGAAGTTCCTCGGGCTCAGCCCCGGCAACCGCCGGGCTTTCCGCCGGCGACGCAGCGGGCTACCATTTCTGTACGTCGGGATGCGAGAAGTCCCGTCCCCGCCAGCCAGTCCCAGGAGTCATCCGATGTCGATCACGCTCACCGAGAAGGCCGCCAGCGAGGTCAAGAAAATCATCACGGAGCAGAAACTCGCCCCCGAGACCGTGCTTCGCGTGGGCGTGGCCGGCGGCGGCTGCAGCGGGTTCAGCTATTCGCTCGGCTTCGACACCGCGTTCGATCCCAAGGCCGACTCCAAGACCGAGCAGCACGGCATCGCCGTGGTGGTCGACAAGAAGAGCGACCTGTTCCTCGACGGCACCACGCTCGATTTCCACGACGGCATCGACAAGCGGGGCTTCACGTTCAACAATCCGAACGCGAAGAAGACCTGCGGCTGCGGCAGTTCGTTTCAGGCCTGACGCCCGGCGGGCCCTGACGGCTGCCCGAACCCCCGAGGACACCCCATCGACGTGGCTGCGGAGAAGGTCCATATCGTCGGCATCGGTGACGACGGCGTCGAGGGGATGACCGCGCAGGCGCGGCGGCTCGTCGAGGCGGCCGACGTGCTCGTGGGACCCGAGTCGTGCGCCACGCTCGTGCCGGCGGCGATTCGCGGACGGCTCGTGTCGGCCGCGAACCTCGAGGAACTCGTCGAGCGAATCGAAGTCGCCGGGGCCAAGCGGGTCGTGGTGCTCGCTTCGGGCGATCCGCTCTTCTACGGCACGGCCCGGTACGTCTGCTCGAAGCTCGGCAAGGACCGTTTCGAGGTGGTGCCGCACGTCAGCAGCATGCAGTTGGCGTTCGCCCGCGTGAAGGAGTCGTGGGAGGATGCCTTCCTCGCCAATCTCTCGGGCCAGTCGATCGAGCGGGTGGTGGACCGCGTGCGGTCGAGCGAGACGGTGGGCCTGTTTACGAGCGACCAGTGGCCGGCACCGGCCGTGGCGCGGGCGCTGCTCGATGAGGGCATCGACTACTTTCAGGCCTACGTCTGCGAAAATCTCGGCTCGCCCGACGAGCGGGTGACGCAGGGAAGCCTGGCCGACATCGCCAAGGATTCGTTCGCGACGCCGAACGTGATGATCCTCGTTCGCAAGGCCCGCGTGGCCGACAAGCCCGGTCAGGTGGGCACGCGGATGTTTGGCAATCCGGACGAGTGTTTCCTGCAGTCGCGGCCGAAGCGGGGCCTGCTCACGCCCGCCGAGGTGCGGTCGCTGGCACTCGCCGAGCTACAGTTGCGGCCCACGAGTGAAGTCTGGGACGTCGGCGCCGGGAGCGGTTCGGTGGGGCTCGAGGCGGCGCGAATCGCCCGCGACGGCCGGGTGCACGCGATCGAGATGGATCCCGACGACCACGCGCTGATCCGAGAGAATGCGGCACGGTTTGGGGTGACGAACCTCAATCCTGTGCTCGGTCGAGCCCCCGAGGCCTGGGCCTCGCTCCCCGATCCCGATGCGATCTACGTGGGGGGAAGCGGCCGTGACGTGGCGATGCTCGTGGAGCAGGCCTGGAGCCGGCTCAAGCCCGGCGGCCGGCTCGTCACCGCCTGCAACAGCATCGAGAACCTTGCCGCCATGCACACGCTGCTCCGGTCGCGGTCGAATGATGCCGCCTACTGGATGGTGAACATCGCCCGCGGCATCGAGCAGCTCGACCGGATCCGGTTCGAGGCGATCAACCCGATCTTCTTGATCGCCGCCACGAAGCCTGTGTGACCGCGATGGCCGACCTGCCAGAGCCGCTCGATGTGATCGCGGTGGGGGCCCATCCGGACGACGTCGAGATCGGCTGCGGCGGCACGCTGGCGCTGCTTGCCACGCAGGGGTTTCGCGTGGGCATCGTGGATCTCACCGACGGTGAGCCCACGCCGCGGTCGAGCGGCCCCGAGGAACGACTTCGCGAGGCGGCCGCTGCGGCGAAGACGCTCGGAGTGGTGCATCGCGAGACCTTGCCCTTTCCGAACCGCCGGCTGTTCGACGACTTCGAGGTTCGCGTGGCGCTTGCGAAGATCTTTCGCCGCTGGCGGCCGCGGCTCGTCCTGGGCCTTGGCGACAAGACGCCGCTCGCCTCGCCCGATCACGCCCAGGCCGTTGCGATCACCGAGGCGGCAGTCTTCTATTCGCGGCTCTCAAAGTGGGACGACACCTTCGCCGGCCTGCCGGTGCACACGGTGCCGCAGTTGCTCACCTACTTCCTGTTCGCGGGCGTGGCTGAGGTGCCGCCGGGGCACTGGCCGCTGGTGGTGGACATCGCCGGGCAGCTGGAGACGAAACTGGCGGCGATCCGCTGCTACGCCTCGCAGTTTCCGCCCGAGAAGGCCCACATCTATCCCCGGGTGCGGTCGCTTGCGGAGACCGTGGGGATGATGGCCGGCTGTGCGGCGGGAGAAGTGCTGGCGTCGAGCCGGATGCCGCTCACGACCGAACCGATGCGGATGCTCTTCCCGCCGATGGCGACCGGGTCGTAGCACAGGTGTTCAACCTGTGTCTGTCCATCGCGGCGGCTCTGGGCTGCCCGTGCCCCGTCGCCGGACGTTCGCCTCGGCCATCGTGGCCTCGGCTCACTCGGATGCCGCCGGTTCGCGGAGCACGGGCAGCCCCTCGCTGAGTGTGTGCCTGTGAGATGGCACGGGCAGCCTTCGCACCATTCGCATGACCTGCTCCAGGAAGCCCGGAGCGCGAGCGACGGGATTACGGGCGGCCTCGCCGACACGACTCCCCGGCCCCCGAGTGAGCACGCGAGTATAACTCTGCGTGGAGTCGCCTCTCGGCGGCGTCCTTCCGTCGTCCATCCCCCGGCCAGCGAGACCATTCGTGCACGAGAGACAAGGCACCGTCGATGCCGTCGTGATCGGCGCCGGGATCGCCGGGCTCATGGCGGCGTCCAGGCTCACGGCCCATGGGCACAGCGTGCTGGTGCTCGACAAGTCGCGGGGTATCGGCGGGCGGATGGCGACCCGGCGGGTCGGCGAAGCGGTCTGCGACCACGGGGCTCAGTTCTTCACGCAGCGAACGCATGATTTCCACGGCGTCATCGAACCTGCGGTTCACGACGGCGCGGTCGCCGAGTGGTGCCGGGGCTTCTCCCGCGACGGCAGCATCGGCGCCGATCGCCCGGCGGCCGACGACGGCCACCCGCGATACCGCGGCGTCCGCGGGATGACCGACCTGCCGAAGTGGCTCGCGGCACGGCTGGCGACGCAGGGCCATGAGGTCGAGGTGCGAACGACGGCGCAGGCGACGTCGGTTGCGGTCGGAGACGACCGCGTGCGGGTGACCATCGAGGGCCAGAATGCACCGGCCGAGGTCGTCGAAGCCGCCGGCTGCGTGCTGACGGCTCCTGTGCCGCAGGCGCTCGACCTGCTGGCCGCGGGTGGTTCTCTCGACCAGTTGGACGCGCATGCGATCGAGCGGCTGCGGACCGTGGCCTACGATCCATGCTTCGCGGTGCTGCTCGTGCTCGATCGTCCGAGCCTCATGCCGGAGCCGGGTGCGATCCAGTTTGGCAGCGATGCGCCGGGGCCGGTGGCCTGGGTGGCAGACAACCAGAAGAAGGGCATCTCCGCCGTGCCGGCGCTCACGGTGCATGCGACCGGGGCCTTCAGTCGCGAGCACTTCGATGTGCCTCCCGACGACGTGGCCGGCATGCTCATCGACGCCGTACGGCCGTGGATCGACGGCGACCCGCGGACCGCGGTCGTCGAGCGGTCGGTGCACCGCTGGAAGTTCGCCACGCCGACGACGGTCTTGCCCGACCCCTTCGTGGCCGCGTCGTGGTCGCCCCCGATCCTCTGCTGTGGCGATGCCTTCGCCGGGCCGCGGGTGGAAGGGGCTTTTTCGAGCGGTGCCGCGGCGGGCATGCTGTTCGCGGAGCGGCTGGCGGGAGGATCGCGATGAGTGATTCCGTGGACTGCGTCGTGGTCGGTGCCGGCCTCGCGGGCCTGGCCTGTGCGGGCGAACTCGTACGTCAAGGCCGCCGGGTGAAGGTGCTGGAGGCGGCTGACCGCGTGGGAGGCCGCGTGGCCACCGACACCGTGGAAGGCTTCCGGATCGACCGCGGCTTCCAGGTCTACAACGACGCGTATCCCGAGGGGCGTCGGCAGCTCGATCTCGCCGCACTGCACCTCGGCAGCTTCGATCCAGGGGCGCTGGTGGCCGAGGCGGGAAAGTTGCGGAGTGTGAGCGACCCGTGGCGGCGGCCCCTGGCCGCGGTGAGTTCGGTCCTGTCGGGCAGCGTGGGGCTGGCCGACGGCCTCCGCACGGCGAGGCTCCGGCGCGATGCGATCCGGGGCGTGCGCCGAGGCGTGATCGATCCCGATGCCGTCGCTGCGGCGAACGAACGGACCACGCGCGAGGAGCTCGCGAGCCGAGGGTTTTCCGACGCGTTCGTGCGGCGATTTTTCGTCCCCTTCTTCGGCGGCGTGTTTCTTGAACGGTCGCTCGACACCGCGGCCCCGGTGTTTCTCTTCGACTTCGCGATGTTCTCGCTGGGCAGCGCCTGCCTACCCGCGGGCGGCATGGACGCGATTCCGCGGCAGCTCGCCGCTCGGCTGCCGGAGGGCAGCGTGCGGTGCGGTACGCGGGTGCGGGGCGTCGAGCCGGGGCGAGTGACGCTCGACGACGGCAGCACGCTCGCTGCTCGCCACGTCGTGGTGGCCACCGACGGTGCATCGGTGGCCACCATGCTTCCGGAATCGCTGCGAAGCCCATTCGCGGGCCGCCGCTGGAAGGCCACCCGCCTCGTCGCGTTCACGGCCGATCGGTCGCCACTCGCGTCGCGCACGCTCGTCGTCAGCGCCGATGTCGATGGTCCGATCGACAATCTCACGGTGCCTTCCGACGTGGCCGCCGGCTATGCGCCGCCGGGCAGGTCGCTCGTCACGGTGTCGCTGCGCGACGACTGGACGGGTGACGCAGCCGAGGAAGCCGTGAAACGGCAGGCGGCGGGATGGTTTGGCGGGGCGGTGGCCGCTTGGCGGCATCTGGCCACGATGCATGTGCTGCGGGCGTTGCCCGATGAGTCTCCGTCGGCGCGACGCTCGCGGCTGGTGAGCCCGAGGCTTGCGGCTGGCCTCTGGATCTGCGGCGACCACTGCGGCGCCGCCTCGATCAACGGTGCCCTTGGCAGCGGCCGCCGGTGTGCCGAAGCCATCCTGGCCACCGCCTGACTGCCGCACCTCGGCTTCGTCGTTGCCACGTAGCACCGGTTCACCATGGCCTCGTAGCACAGGTTTTCAACCTGTGCGTCTTGCTGGGTTGCATGGCGCTCGGGACGACCCATGCCCGTCGCCGGACGCTCGCTACGGGCATCCTGCCCTTCGCTCGCTCGATGCTTTCTCCGCTTCGCCATCCTGGCTGCGCGGAGAAAGCAACGCCGGCTCCCGGGCACGGGCAGCCCCTCGCTTCGTCGTTCCCGCAGAGCACCGGTGGGCAACCTGTGCGTTCTCTCGGCAGGGCTGCCCCACCCCCGTCAGTCGCCGTATGATGAGTTGATTCCTGAGTACGGAGGCGACTGGTGAGCGAGCAGATTGGGGCGGTTTTCATCTTCGCCGGGCTCGCGGTCCTTGCCGCCGGACTGCTCTGGGCCGCGTTCAGGTGTCTCGACGTGCTCTTCCGCAGGCGGTCGTGGCGGCGGCTGCTCATGCCAGTCGCCATGGCCGGGGTCGGTCTCGCCATCGGGCTGATGCCTTTCGTGGCTCAGCGGGCCTATGTCGCCGTGGTAGGCCTCGGCGAGCGGGAGCGGATGATCGACGGCGAGCGGGCCCTGAACCTCACTGGCTGGGATCGAGAAGGATACGAGATCCTCACCGCCAAGCCCGACGTTGCCATCCTCGAAATGGGCAATCCGAACGTCACCGACGAGACGCTCGACCTGCTCATGGACCTGCCGCAACTCCGCGAACTCACCCTCAACGACACCTCGGTCACCGACGAGGGGCTCGCCACGCTCGCGCGGCTGCCGAAGCTCCAAAGCCTGCGGATCGCGCGGACGAAGGTCACGCCCGAGGGCGTGCAGCGGTTTCTCGACGCACCGCCGCCCCGGCTCGAGCAGCTCGACGTGTCCGGCAATGAGGTGCCTGCTGCGATCCTACGGCGTTGGAAGAACGCCGCGGCTGACACGGGCGTGGAGCGGCGGTATGTCAACTGAGTTCACGCTCCGCGAGGAGCCGCTCGGCAATCGCGACAGCGCCCGCTTTCTCTGCGAGGCCAGCGGCCTGGCGTATCTGGCGGAGCCGGAGGGGGGAAGGGCCTTCCGCGAGAAGCTCGGTCTCGAGCCCCGGCTCTTCAGCGTTGACAACACGCAGGCCTGGCTCGGGACGGACGCCGACAACGTGGTCGTGGCGTTCCGGGGCACCGAGTCGGCGGCCACGCTCGACGGCCTCAAGGACATCCTGCTCACCGACGCCATGAACCTGCTCGTCGTGCCGGAAGGACGTCTGGGCCACGACCTCTCGGCGGCCGGCGTCGGGGCGAGGTTTCACAAGGGCTTCGTCGACGCGATCGCCGAAGTCTGGGAGCCGCTCGCGACCGCAGTCGAAGCCGAGCTGAAGGCGAACGACCGGCCGCTCTGGATCACGGGACACAGCCTCGGCGGGGCGCTGGCCCTGTTGGCGGCGTGGCTCTTCAAGCGGCGGTTCGTGTCGGTTCACGAGGTCTGCACGTTCGGAGCGCCGATGATCGGCAACCGCGAGGCCTGCGCGGCATTCGATCGGGAGTTTGCCGGCCGTATCTTCCGCTACGTGAACGGCCGCGATCCGGTGCCGAAGCTGCCCACGCTGTCGCTGGTGGCCAACGAGTTTCTCCACGTGAAGGAGGAACGGCTGCTTGGACAGGATCCGATGACCGGAATCGTGGACGTGGTCGGGACGGTGGCTTCGAAGGCGGCCGGCGGGCTGATTGCCGGTGAGTTGGTCGACGAGGCCTGGGGCCACCTGAACGCCGAGGTGGCGTCGCACTTCCTCGACCGTTACCGCGATCTGCTGCAGGGCTGAGCGGCCGCCGGATGGCCGCCGCGCCGCGGGCGTCACGCCCCGGTCTCGCGTCGTCGCAGCACGTGCCAGCATCCGAAGGCGAAGCCGGCCGCGAGGGCCGCGCATGTCGATGGCTCGGGTACGGCGACAGGACTCGCGAGCCGAAAGCCGTAAAAACCGCTCTCGCTCGCAGGATCGCGAATGTCGCGGTTCGACGACGCGAGGCCCGAGACTTCGTCATCACAGCCACCACCACGCAGTCCGCGAAATGCTCCCGAGGCCCCCGCGAGATCGTTCCATTCCCAGACATTGCCGCTCTGGTCAAATGTGCCGTAGCCGCTCGGGCTGGCTGTGAAGGACCCGATGTCCGTGAGGTAGTTCTGGCCCTGAACGAATGTCGCCGACTGCGTCACGGTATGAACGCCCGCGTAGTAGTTCGCCTCGTTGGCCGCACCGCCGGGCACGTTTCCCGGCGCGGCGTCGCTCCGCGTGGCGTACGTCCAATAGCCTGCGTGCGCACCGCCACCCCGGTAATACGCCGCCTTGTACCACTCATTCTCCGTGGGGATGCGGTAGAGCGGCACGGACCCAGTGTTGGGGTTGATCGGATTCATGGGCAGCGCCAGGTCGGACAGCCAGTCGGAAAGGTCGTAGGCGCCGTTCTCCGTCGTGGCCGGTCCCTGCAGGCCGGTTGGCTGACCGTTGCTCATCCAGTTGGCGAATCGGGCGGCGTCGAACCAGCACACGTAGGTGATCGGACGGTTCGCAGCGGTCGCCTGAGGGATCTGCGTGGCTCCGAAGGGCCCTGTCACCCCGTAGGCGTACGACCCTGACGAACCGGTCCGCGAGATGCCGGCTATCGTCTGGTTCGTCGCCATGGCCGTGCTGTAGAGATTGTTGGGGTCGGCCTTCGCCACGGCGTTGAGAAATGCCGCATACTGGCCGATCGTGACCTCGTATGTGCCAATCCGAAAGTCGTACGACACGCCGCCATAGCCAGTCACGTCATTTGCATTCCCGGCGTCACGCACGGCCACCAGTTCGTAGTCAAGACCCTGGCCCCAGCACGGTGCGACGCTCGCGGCCACACCCGTCACCACGGCCGCCGCCGCCAGCATGTCTCCGCACCACGCTGCCATCACCGCGAGCCGGCACGTCTTCCGGAGTTGCCAGGTGATCCGCACGGCGTTCCTTCCCGCTCAGGAGCGTTCCACCATATCGCCCGGGGGCCACACTCGGGCGGGCAACCCTCGCTCCCGCCGCGGCGAGCCCGCGGGCGGGAGAACACGCGTGTTAACAGACGTTTGTCCGTGCGGTTTCTTACCATACAATCGATTCAAACAGGCGTTTGAATCCGCCGTTTTTCTATCCCGCCGTGCGTTATGCCCACCCAAACCCGCTCCGGAACGTCAGCGGCCGACGACGCTCGAGACCCTCGCGAGCGGATTCTCCTGGCCGCCGGCCGCGAGTTCGCCGAACGAGGCTTCGAAGCCGCCACGGTTCGCGACATCTGCGCCGCGGCCGGGGCGAATGTGGCCGCGGTCAACTACTACTTCGGTGACAAGCACCGTCTCTACATCGAGAGCGTGAAGCACGCCCACGAGGCGAGGCTTCGCCAGGTGCCGCAGCCCGAGTGGGCTCCTGGCACCCCCGCCGCCCAGAAACTCCACGAGTTCGTCGGCAGCATGCTCGATCGGATGCTCGGGGGCGACCAGCCGCCGTGGCAGGTGCGGCTGATGATGCGGGAGTTGCTCCAGCCGACCGAGGCCTGCCGCGAACTGGTCGAGGACTACATTCGCCCCCACTTCGGAATCCTGCTGGGTGTGCTCGACGAGTTGACGGGGGGTGCGCTGCCCGCCTCGGAAGTCCGACGCCTCGGCCTGAGCGTGATCGGGCAGTGCTTCCTGTACCGGGCCGCGGGCGACGTGGTCGCCATGCTCGTGCCGGCCGGCGAGATCGATGCCTACCACACGCCGCAGGCCATCGCCGACCACGTCACGCGGTTCACCCTCGCCGCCGTCGGGGCCGCGGAACCGTTCACCCGTCCTGGCCTCGGGACTGTCTCTGCCCTGGAGTCGCCACGATGAAGATTCTGAAGACGCTCATGAGCTGGGTGCTTCCACTCGTGATCCTCGGGGCCGCGATCAGCGGGTTCGTGGTACTCGGTGGGCCGAAGCCACCGCCGCGGAAGGACAAGGAGCCGCCGAAGGCGGTGGTGGTGAAGACGCGGCCGATCGAACCGCAGTCGGCGGGCATCGATCTCGAGGTCGATGGCGTGGTTGTGCCCCTCCGCGAGGTCACGCTCGCCGCCGAGGTTCCGGGCCGCGTGCTCCAGAAGACCGCCGCCTGCAACGAGGGCCAGTTCGTGACCAGGGGCACGGTGCTCTTCGAGATCGACCCGCGCGACTATGAGCTCGACGTGGCCAGGCTCGAGAAGGAGTTCACCCAGGCGGGGCTGGCCATCGAGGAGGTCGATGAGGAGTTGATTCAGAATGCCACGTCCACCGATCTCGCGAAGCGGCAGGTGGAACTCGCCCGCCGGGAGGCCGCGAGGCTCGAGGGTCTCAAGGCCAGCAAGATCGTCACCGAATCCGAGCACGATCGGGCTCTGCGCGATGAACTCACCGCGGCCAACTCGCTGACGATGCTCGAGGGGCAGAAGCGGGTGCTTGCCAAGCGACGGAACAGGCTCCTCGAGGCCCAGTCACTCGCCGGCACCATGCTGGAAAAGTCGAAGCTCGACCTCTCGCGGACGAGGATCACGTCGCCCGTTGACGGGATCGTGGTGGAGGACAAGGTCGAGCAGGACTCGTTCGTCGCCAAGGGGGCGGCGCTTGTGACGATCGAAGATACGAGTGCCACCGAAGTGAGGACCAGCCTGCGGATGGACGAGGTGGGCCGCGTGCTGGGCGGGCGGAACGTCGGCGATGGTGAGCACGGCTTTCCCGGGCTGCCTGCGAAGGTGCTGTTCACGCTCGGCGATCGACGGTACGAGTGGGACGGCGTGCTCTCCCGCCAGGAGGGGCGGGGGCTGGACGAAAAAACGCGGACGCTTCCATGCCTGGTCCACGTGCCCGAGCCGACGAAACTGCGGGCGCTCGACCGGTATGGTGCCGCCCTGTCGGCCCTGCCTGCCGAGGCGCCGTCGTCGCTGCTCCGCGGGATGTTCGTGCACGTTCTCCTGCACGTGGACGTGGAGCAGCCGCTCGTCTCCGTTCCGCAGGAGGCCGTCAGGCCCACGGGCGACCTGTTCGTGATGCGGGAGGGCAAACTGACGATCCTCCGGCCCCGGCCGTTTCACGCCGCCGCGGGCCGGATCACCTACGACGAGCGGGAGAGCGGCCTGCTGCCGGGGGATCGCGTCGTGGTCAGCCAGATTTCCAGTCCGCGTGACGGGATGGAACTCACGGAGGCCGCGAAGTGAAGTCGATCATCGCCTGGACCGTCCGCAACACGCCGGCCATGAACGTGCTGGTCATCGCCATCATGGTGATCGGCTGGATCAGCTTCTCCAGCATGCGCCGTGAGGTGTTTCCGGAGTTCGACCTCGAAATGGCGCTCGTCTCGGTCGTCTATCCCGGGGCGACGCCGGAGGAGGTGGAGGAGGGCATCTGCCAGAAGGTGGAGGAGGCCTGCCGGAGCGTCGTCGGCATCAAGAAGATCACGAGCGTCGCCCGTGAGGGCATGGGCTACTGCGTCTTCGAGATGAACGACAACGTCCCCGAGCCACAGCGGGTGGTCAGCGAGATCCGGTCGGAAGTGGAGCGGATTCCGACGTTCCCGGAACTGGCCGAGGACGCGAAGGTCGAACAGGTCACGCTCCGAACGCCGGCCATCAAGGTGGGCGTGCTCGCTCCGCCGGGCACCGACGGCGGCGAGCGGTCGGAACTCGAAATCCGCGAGGTGGCGGAGAAGGTGCGGGACGACCTGCTCGCCCTGCCCACGGTTTCGGCGGTCAACATCGCCGGCGGAAAGGACTACGAGATCACGATCGAGATTTCGGAGGACACGCTGCGAAAATACGGCCTCACGCTCAAGGCCGTAGCCGACATCGTCCGCCGCGAGAATCTCGAACTGCCCGGCGGCACGATCCGCAGCGAGGGGGGCGAGGTGCTGCTGCGGGGCAAGAACAAGAAGTACGTGGGAGGAGAGATCGCGAAGATTCCGTTGGTCACGCTCCCCGACGGCTTGGTGCTCACGGTGGGCGACCTGGGGACCGTCCGCGACGGCTTTGCCGACGTGGCGGGCAAGAGCCGGATCAACGGCCGCCAGGGGCTGGCCGTCTCGGTCGATCGCAGTTCCGGCGAGGATCTGCTCGCCATGGTGGCGGCGGTGAAGGACTATGCGGCCGAAGCCAGGTTGCCGCCGGGCTATGAACTCGTCACCTGGGCCGACGCCTCCGTGGATGTCCGCGAGCGGCTCGACATGCTGCTGTCGAACGGCACCCAAGGCCTGCTGATCGTGTTCGTGATCCTGGCGCTGTTCTTCGACCTCAAGGTCGGTTTCTGGGTGGCGATGGGCGTGCCGGTGTCGATGCTCGGCACGGGAGCGCTGATGTTCGCCGGCGATCAGACGCTCAACATGCTCTCGATGTTCGCCTTCCTGATGGCGGTGGGCATCGACGTGGATGACGCGATCGTGGTCAGCGACAACGTCGAGCGGCATCGGAAGATGGGCAAGGGGCCGATCCAGGCGGCGATCGACGGCACGGCCGAGGTGGTGCCGTCGGTGGTGTCGGGCGTGATGACGACGGTGATCACGTTCATGCCACTGCTGTTTGTCTCCGGGGTGATGGGCAAGTTCATCGCCGTCATGCCGTTCGCCTTCATCGCCACGCTCCTCGTCTCGCTTTCCGAGGCGATCTTCGTGCTGCCGGGCCACCTCGCCCACGAGGACAGCTTCCTGCTCCGCGCCATCAGCTTTCTCTGTACGCCGCTCAAGCCGCTCGTGCCGGTCTTGAGGTTTCTGCAGCGGGTCTGCGACGACGGCCTCAAGTGGTTCGTGAAGCGAGCCTACGCACCGGCCCTGGAATGGTCGATCGACAACCGCTGGGCCGTCCTCGCCGGCGCGGCTGCCATCCTGATCGTGGCGGTGGGCCTGATTCGCAGCGGTACCACACCCTTCAAACTCTTCCCGAAGGTCGATGCGAAGCGTCTGCAGGCGAAGATCATCTATCCCGACGGCACGCCGGCGAGCGTGACCGAACAGGGGATCGCCCAGGTGGAACGGGCCCTCGATGAAACCGCCAAGCGGCTTTCTGCCGGCGGCCGGCCGCTCGTCACGTTCGTGTACAGTTCGGCCGGTTCGTTCGAGACGCAGGGCAAGCCCGGAGCCGATCAGAAGTTCTCAGGCAGCCATCTCGGGGCCGTGAGCGTCGAACTTGAGGATGCCGTCAACCGAACCATCGACAGCGAGACGTTCGTGAGCGAATGGCGGAAGGCGACTGGGGAACTTCCTGGGGCCGACAGTGTCGTGTTTGCCAGCGAGAACATCGGTCCGGCCGGCAAGGCGATCGAGTTCAAGCTGCTGGCGGCGTCCGACGAGGAGTCGGTGCGTCAGCTGGAGGCGGCGGTGGAGCGGTCGAAGGACTGGCTCGCCGAGTATCCCGGCGTGATCGACATCGACGACGACTCGCGCCCCGGCAAGTGGGAGTACCAGATGAAGGTGCATCCGCAGGCCGAGACGATCGGCGTGTCGCTCGCCGAGGTCGCCTCCACGATCCGCGGATGCTTCTATGGCGAGGAGGTGATGCGGCTCCAGCGGGGCCGCCACGAGGTCAAGCTGATGGTGGCCTATCCTCGCGACGAGCGTCGGACGTTCACCGTGCTCGACGACGTGCAGGTCCGGGGAGCCGACGGAGTGGACCGGCCACTGACCGAGGTGGCGGACGTGACGGCGGCTCGGGGCTACTCCGAAATCAACCGGCTGGGTCAGAAGCGTTCGATCACGGTAACCGCCGACGTCGATGCCAACTCAGGGGTCGTGTCCGGGCAGATCATCGCCGACATGCAGCAGCGGTTGCTGCCGGAGTTCGAGGCCGACTATCCCGCCGTCCGCGTCCGCTGGGAGGGAGAGCAGGAGCAGACGAACGAGTCGCTTCGGAGCCTCGGTCTGGGGTTCATGGTGTCGGTGTTCGCGATGTTCGTGCTGCTGACGATCGAGTTCCGCTCCTATCTCCAGCCACTGCTGATTCTGACCGCGATCCCGTTCGGGGCGGCGGGTGCCGTGTTTGGTCACGCGATCATGGGCATGCCTCTCTCGCTGTTCACGATGTTCGGCGTGGTGGCTCTCGCCGGCATCGTCGTCAACGACTCCATCGTGCTCATCGACTTCATCAACTCACGCGTGCGGGAGGGGCGACCGTTGCACCTGGCGATCCGCGAGGCGGGCTGCGTGCGGTTCCGGCCCGTGTTCCTCACGAGCATTACGACCGTGGGCGGCCTGCTGCCGCTGCTCTTCGACAAGAGCTTTCAGGCGCAGTTCCTGATCCCGATGGCGGCGGCGATGACCTTCGGGGAGATGGTGACCACCGTGCTGATCCTGATCATGATCCCGGTGGCCTACTCCTTTATCGGCGGGCAGATGCCGGAGGAGCATGACGAGGAACCGGTCGACGGGCAGTCGGTCGACGAGGGTGACGACGGCTGGCTGCCGGATTATCTGCAGGAAGACAAGCCGCACGCCTCGGCGACGGCGGAGCCATGAAACGAAGTCGCCGGGTAGCCGCAGGTTGGTAACCTGCAGTGAAGCGGAGCGGGTGCTGCTTCATGCACAGGCGAAATCGGGGACGGGAGCGGATTAACGCGCAGCGAAAGTCGCTCCCGTCCCCATTTTCTCTACGCCGTATCGAGGGCATGGGCAGCCCCTCGCCGAATTCCGGTGGCTGTGAGGAGTGTCAGCGACTTCGCGTGATCGCTGCGATGGCATCCGTGAGGCGGTCGATCTCGCCGTGCGTGTTGTAGAAGGCGAGCGAGGGGCGGACCGTCGCTTCGAGGCCGTAACGGCGGAGCGACGGCTGGGCACAGTGGTGACCCGCCCGCACGGCGATTCCCTCCCTGTCGAGCGCCTTGCCGATCTCGATCGGATCGAGGCCGTCGATCACGAACGAGAGCACGCCCACCTTCTCCCGCGACGTGCCGATCAGACGCAGCCCGTCGATCGCCGTCAGGCGGCCGGTGGCGTAGTGGAGGAGCTCATGCTCGTAGGCGGCGATCCGCTCTCGGCCGAGGGCCGTGACGTAGTCGAGCGCGGCTCCGAGGCCGATCGCGTCGGCGATGTTGGGTGTGCCCGCCTCGAACTTCGCCGGAGGCTCGGCGTAGGTGGTGTGGGCGAAGGTGACGTCCTTGATCATGTTGCCGCCACCCTGCCAGGGCGGGAGCGCCCCTTGAGCCTCCTTCGTCATGAACACGGCGCCGATGCCCGTGGGGCCGAAGATCTTGTGGCCCGAGAAGACGTAGAAGTCGCAGCCGATCCGGCGGACGTCGACCGGGAAGTGCGACACGCTCTGGGCCCCGTCCACGAGCACGCGGGCCCCACGGGCCTTCGCCATGCCCGTCATCAGCTCCACAGGCAGGATCGTGCCGAGGCTGTTGGAGGCGTGCGAGATCGAGACCACCTTCGTGAGCGGCGAGAGGAGTTTCGCGTAGGCCTCCACGATCACGTCGCCGCGGTCGTCGATCGGCACCACGCGGATCACGGCGCCGGTTCGCTCGGCCACCATCTGCCAGGGGACGATGTTGGCGTGGTGCTCCAGTTCCGTGAGCACGATCTCGTCACCGCGGGAGAGCCCGGGGGCGAGGATGTTGGCGCAGAGGTTGACGCCCTCGGTACAGCCCCGCACGTAGATGATCTCGTCGGGGCTGCTGGCGCCGAGAAAGTCGGCGATCGTCCGTCGGGCGTGCTCGTAGGCGTCGGTGGCCCGGGCGGCGAGGGTATGGGCGCCACGGTGAATGTTGGAGTTGTCGTGGGCGTAGAAGTGCGACAGGGCGTCGATCACCGCTTGCGGCTTCTGCGTCGTGGCGGCGTTGTCGAACCAGGCCAGCGGCTCGCCATGCACCTTCTCTCGGAGAATCGGGAAGTCGCGGCGGACGGCGTCGATGTCGAAGAAGCCCGAAGCAGTGGGAATCACCGGTGCGGTCGCCGAAGCCGATGACGGAGCGAGGGCGGCCGGGCTGCCTTCGTCCAACACCCGCGGCAGTTCGAGGTGATCGAGCCCGCGGATATGGCCGACGAACGCCTTGAGGCCGGAGTAATCGGTCGCCGGGGAACCGACCGACGGCACGACCGCCGAAGGAGATGAGAAGGCCGGCTGGGTGGTGGGCAGGGCGACTGAAGGATTTGCCCGAGCGAAAGGCACGGCGGCCGTGGGGATCGCCGTCCGCGGCGGCACGGGCAGCGGGTTCGCGAACGTCGGAGGGGCCATGGCCGCCTCGGCAGGGACGGGCGGCATGGTTCCGTGGGCCGCAGCGACCGCGTCGCGCATCAGGGTGTCGGCGATCCGCGAGATGTCCGCCGCCGAGGGATCGTGTAGCGGTTGCGGAGCGGGCAGCGGATTGGCGGGCACAAACGGTGGTGTGTCCATGAGGTGGAAGACTCGCGTGTGCGTAGTGGATGGCGGTCCTGAAGGCACAGGTTGAAAACCTGTGCTACGGCGAAGCTGGATTGAGTAGGCACAGGTTGAAAACCTGTGCCTACTTGGGACGTGTTACTTGGGTGTGGACTTGCGGTGTTCGTAGTCGTGGTAGTAGCCGACTTCGACGTTCTCGAGGACGCCGAGAGCGTCGTCGGTGAGGACGGCGAGGGAGAAGTAGTTGGTGAGGAGGTAGGAGGCGACGCCGAGGCTGTCGAGGCCCATGAGG
>JAGWWA010000128.1 GCA_018970605.1 Planctomycetota bacterium
CTTTTTTTCGTCGGCCGCCCGCCTTCGGTGCAAGCCGCCGGCCGTCCTTTGTCGCTGGCACGCTCTTGAGCGGCTCGGGCGCCCCGTCCAGCGGATCGCCCGGGCTGATCGACGAAAGTCGCTCCTCGATCCGGGCAGCGTACTGTTCGGAAAGCTCGAGCCCGATGAAGCGGCGGCCGAGTTTCTTGGCCACCGCCAGCGTCGTGCCGCTGCCGCCGAACGGGTCGAGCACGACGTCGCCCTCGTGGCTCGAGGCGCGGATGATCCGCCCGAGCAGCTGCTCCGGCATCTGGCAGCCGTGCCAGCCCGACCGTTCCTTGAACGTGCCGCAGACCCGCGGGAAGTACCACGTGTCGCCGTCGGCGGCGAAGCCCTCCGGTAGATCCTGCGGACGGAGAATCCACGTGTCGTCGGGCAGGCGGCCCGTCGGGCAGGCCCGCTTGTCGCCGTAGACCAGCTCTCGGGCGCTTGGCACGCGGATGGCGTCGGTGTTGAACGTGAACGCGTCGGGATTCTTCACGAACTGGAAGATGTGGGCGTGAGAGCGGGCGAACTTGTGCTTGCAGTGGACGCCGAAGGTGTAATACCAGACCACCCAGCTCCGGCAGGTGAAGCCGAGTTCACGGGTGGCGATCACCTTGAGTTCGGCGGCGTATTCGTCGCCGATGGCGAGCCAGAACGTGCCGTCGGACCGGAGCACGCGGCCCACCTCGCTCATCCACCGCTTCGACCACGTGAGGTAGACGTCGGCCGCCAGCCGGTCGTCATAGGAATCGTAGTCGTAGCCGATGTTGAACGGCGGATCGGCGAACGCGAGGTGCACGCTCGCGTCTGGCATGCGGGCCAGCAGGTCGAGACAGTCGCCGCGGTGCACGCCGTCGAGGGCGGGCGGAGTGTGGGCCGCTGACGAGGCGTCGTGATGTGTCATGGACGCGAGTGTAGAGGTGGCTCGTGCAGGTTGCCAACCTGCACCTACGTGGCCGTCGCCAGGCGAAGGGCTACGCGACAGGCATTTTCAAACGCCGCCAGGTCGAGCTTCTCGTCGGTGGTGTGGATATCCATCTGGCCGCAGCCGAGCGTGACCGTGGGCACCCCGTTGGCCGCCATCCAGTTGGCGTCCAGGCCGCCGTTCGAGATGTCGAGCCGCGGCGTGAGGCCGATCGCCGTCACCGCCTCGCGGGCGGCCACCACGCAGGGTTCGTCGTCGGCAAGCCGGAAAGCCTCGTAGTCGAGCCGGCCCACCACCGTCGCCTTCCCCGACCGGCCGTCGGCGCTCTTCACCGCCTTGGCGGCGTCGGCAAACGCCTTCTCGATCGCCTTCACGATCTTGCCGCGGAAGGCGGAGTCGTGGCCGCGAGCCTCGGCGCGGAGCGCGGCCGACTCGGCCACCACGTTGGTCGCCGCGCCGGCGTGGATCACGCCCACGTTGCTCGTGCCCCGCTTGCCATCCTTCTCCACGAGTCCGTGCCAGCCGTCCTTCACCAGCGACGCGATCGCCAGCGACGCGATCGCGATCGCCGACACCCCCTTCTCCGGCGCCACGCCGGCATGGCTCGGTATCCCCTCGATGGCGATGTCCATGCGGTAGCCGCCGGTGGCCCCGACCGTGATCTTCTCCACGGCGCCGCCGTCGAAGTTGAACGCGAGTTTCGGCCGGCCGAGCGCGGCGGCCTTCACATACCGGGCGCCGTAGAGCCCGACCTCCTCCTGAATGGCGAACAGGAGCGTGAGGGGCGGATGCGGCAGCTTCGACTTCAGGATCCGCACGGCGGTGGCGAGCACCACCGCCACACCCGCGCGGTCGTCGCCGCCGAGGCCGGTCTTGGGATCGGCGCTCTTGATCACCTTCCCGGCAACGACGGGCTTCGCCCCGAGGCAGACCGGCACCGTGTCCATGTGGGCCATGAGGAGCCGCCGCGGTCCCGGCAGCGTGCCGGGCAGCTGCACGATCAGGTTGCCCACGTTGCCCTTCACGGGTGTCTTGGTGTGGGCCGCATCGAAGGAGATGGCCGAGGCCGGACAGCCGGCATCGACGAGCCACTTCACGATCCGCTCCGCCACCGCCTTCTCGTCGCCCGACACACCGGGGATGGCCAACAGGTCGAGGACGATCTTCCGCGCCGTCGTCAGATCGGCTTCGAGAGCGGCGACCGGTTCAACTGCTCGCTGCTGTTGTGCGGCGGAACGGCGTACACTGGCCACCATGGACGACGCACCTGACTTCGATGAGCGGGAGGAGACGCGGGGCATGCGAGGGGTTCCAGGCGTGGGCGATGGTGCCGGCCGACGTCGGCTGACAGCGTGCGGAGTCTACGGTGGTGGCCGACGCGGTTCCACGCCACACGAGGGGATGCCCGGGGGCGCCCACGGATGACTCCTGCCGCAGAGATGCCGGTCCAACTCCGGGGCGTGGTCAAACGGTATGGCCGCCGCACCGTTCTCGACTGCGTCACCTGCGAGGTTCCCCCCGGGATCACCGGACTCGTAGGCCCCAACGGCGCCGGCAAGAGCACGCTCGTGCGGGCGATTCTGGGCCTGGTGCGGCTTGCGGCCGGCGAGGTTCGCGTGTTTGGTCGCGACCCTGCCAGAGACGCCCGCGCCGTGCGGCAGCTCGTGGGCGTGGTCCCCGAGGACGAATGCGCGGTGCCGGGGCTCGCGGCCGTGGAGATGGTGCGGTATGCGGCCCGCCTCTCCGGATTGCCCGGCACCGAGGCGCTCCGCCGCGCGCACGAGGTGCTCGACTGGTGCGACGCCGGCCAGGAGCGGTATCGCCCCGTCGAGACGCTCTCGGTCGGCGTGCGGCAGAAGGTCGCATTCGCCGCCGCCATCGTGCATGACCCGCGGATGGTGATTCTCGACGAGCCAACCAATGGCCTCGATCCGATCGAACGACGGGCGATGCTCGGACGCTTGACGACGCTCGCCCACGATCACGGGAAGACCGTCTTCGTTTCCACGCACGTGCTGCCCGACGTGCAGTCAATCTGCGATCGGGTGATCGTGCTGGCGGCGGGGCGGGTGCGGCTCGAGGGGAGGCTCGACGACCTGACCAGGCCGGTCGCCCCGCTGCTGCGGCTCGAGGTCGCGGGATCGGTCGATGCCTGCGTGACCCGCCTCGCGGCGGCCGGCATTCATGCCGTCGGCATCGACGCTGCGACGCTCCACCTTCCCGCACAGGACGCGGACGGTCTCGACCGCGTCTGGCAGGCAGCCCGCGAGGCGGGCGTCGTGGTGCGGGCGCTCACGCCGGTGCAGGAACGGTTTGAGGACGTCTTCCTCCAGGCGATCGCCGAGCCTCGGGAGGCCGCGCATGCCGCTCCATGACGTCGGCTATCGCTCGTGGCGGGGGCGTCGCCGGGGCCCGTGGTCGGCGGCGGTTGCGATCGCCACCACCGGCATCCGCCTCGCCTGGACGAGCCGCTGGCTCCGCCGGGCCGTGTTCTTCGCCTGGAGCCCGGCACTCTTCTTCGCCGCGAGTTTCTTCGCCTTCGAGCAGGCGATCGACGAAGGACGGATCGCGTCGCTCCAGGAACGCGCCGTCCGCGGCAGCAACCTCGACGGCATCGGGCTTCTCGGCACGATTCTCGCCGACACCCTGGGCAAGTCCGACGCGGCCAATCCTCATCTGACCCGCGAGGCCGAAGTGGCTGCCACGCGGCGACTGGTCTGGTCGCGGCTGCTGCTCGCCTTCATGCGGGCCCCGCAGGCCGTGCTGCTGGCGATCGTGGTGGGGCTCGTGGCGCCGACGCTCATCTCCCGCGATCTGCGGGCCAAGGCGTGGCTCGTCTACTTCACGCGGCCCCTCGGCGGCATCCACTACATCGTCGGCAAGATCGTGGTGCTGTCCACCGTGGTCGCAGCCGTGACGGTGCTGCCAGCCCTCGCACTCTGGTTCGCGGGCGTGCTGGTCAGCCCCAGCGGCTGGGTGATCACGGAGACGTGGGACCTGCCGCTCAAGATCGTCGCCGGGAGCGTGGCTCTCGCCATCCCCACGGTGCTGCTCGCCCTGGCCTACTCGTCGCTGACCGCGGAGAGCCGGATCGCGACGTTCGCGTGGTTCGCCACCTGGGCCGCCTGCTGGATCGCCCACTCGTCGCTGGCGACGGCCGACTTCGTGGCCGCGATGGATGCCCATGCCGCCGCGGTTGCCGACGGAGCGGAGGCGGACGAAGACGGGTGGCGGCCGCCGCCGCGGCGGGTCAACTGGGTGGCGCGGGCGGCGGGCATCGACACCACCATCGACCGCTGGTCGTGGCTCTCACCCTACCATGCCGTGGGCGTGATCCAGGCCTGGATCTTCGGCGTGGAGACGCGGCCGCAGGCGGTGCTGCCGCCGGCGATCGCCCTGGTCACCGTGTCGCTGGCTTCGATTCTCGTGCTGGCGTGGCGGGTCGCAGCGCCGCTGAGGGCCTGACCATGATCGAGATCCGCAACCTCACCAAGCTCTACGGGTCGGTGATCGGCGTCAACGACGTCTCGGTCGACCTTGCCGATGGCGCCCACGGCCTGCTCGGCCCCAACGGCGCCGGCAAGACGACCTTCCTCGGGCTGGTCACCGGCCAGCTGCGGCCGACGATGGGGAGCGTGCTTGTGTTCGGCGAGCGGCCGTTCGGCAATCCCAGGGTGCTGCGGCGGATCGGCTACTGCCCCGCCGCCGATCTCGGCGACCGAAGCTCGACGCCGCGGGAGTGGGTGGCGTATCTCGTCCGGCTTTCTGGGTTCACGTCGGCGGCCGCCGCCGCCCGCGCCGACGCGGCGCTCGAGCGGGTGGGGCTCCTCGACGCGGCGCGGCGGCCGCTCGTAACGCTCTCCAAGGGGATGCGGCAGCGTGCCAAGCTCGCCGGGGCGATCGCCCACGACCCCGACCTGCTCGTGCTCGACGAGCCCTTCGTGGGGCTCGATCCGGTCGCCCGCCACGATCTCGTCGAACTGGTTCGCGCGTGGGCGACGACCCGCAGCCTGATCGTCGCCAGTCATCTGCTTCACGAGGTGGAGGCGCTCGATGCAGGCCTCGCCGTCATTCTCGGCGGCCGGCTCGTCGCCAGTGGCACTCCCGCCGAGATTCGTGGCCTCGTCGATTCGATGCCCGCGGAAGTGAAGGTGCGGTGCCGGGTGCCCCGGCGGTTTGCGGAGATCGCCTGCGGACTCGGCGGCGTGGAGGGCGTGCGGATCGAAGACGGCCTGGTGGTGGTGGCCACCCGGCAGCCTGCGGCGGTGTTCGAGCAGGCGGTGCCGCAGGCCGTGGACGAACGGCTCGGGGTGAGCGAGGTCGTGCCCGCCGATCGCTCGCTCGAGGGCATTTTCGGCCACCTTGTGCGGCTGCACCGCGGGGTGAAGGGATGACCACCATGTCGCCCAGCGAGGAACGAGAACTGCCCGGGCCGCTGGCGGCCGCTGTTTCAGGGGTGTGGACGGTGGCGGCGTTCCAGCTGCGGCGGCTGATCACCACGCCCCGCCTGGCGATGGCCGCCATGGGCGCCATCTTTCCCGCCGCCGTGATGATCGCAGCCGACCGGGCCGCCCGAGGCCGGCTCGACGGTGACCTCACCGTGGCCATGCTCTACGCGCTCATTCCTGAGGCTGTCTGCGTGCTCGGCCTGCTCGTCACGATGTGTCCGGCCGTGGCCGACGAACTGGAGCGGGGAACCTGGGCGCACGTGGCGGTGCGGCCCGGTGGCCGGCGGTCGCTCCTGCTGGGAACCTACGTCGCGGCCGTCATCTGGACGTCGGCGGTGGCCATCGTGGCCACGCTCTTCGCGCTGGCCGTGATCCCGGTGGGCGATCCATGGTCGATCGGCCGCATCCTCGTGGCGCTCGTGCTGATCTCGTGCGCGGGCCGGGCGGCGCTCTTCGCCCTGCCGGCGGTGATCATGCCGAAGCGGGCGCTCGTGGCGAGCGTGGGTGTGGCCCTCGTCGTCGAATACCTCGCGGGCGTGATTCCGGCGGTGGTCAACCAGGCGACGGTGAGCCTGAGGCTCCGCAGCCTGCTCGTGGCCTGGATGGGCTGGCAGCGGAAGCTGCCGACCGAGGTTCAGCTGCTCATCGATCCGCAGCCGGCGTGGGTGCATCTGCTCGCCGTCGGCATCCTCGTGACGGCGCTGCTCACCGTGGCCGTCGTGATCCTCGAGCGGCGGCAGTTCCCGCCGAGCGACGAGGTGTGATCGCTCCCCTAGAGCGCGTCTGAGATACGTGTATCAACGGCTCGGGGGCGGCAAAAGTCTCGTCGCCGGGGCGAGGATACGCCCAAGGCTCCTCGAGCGTTCGCCGACCCCCTCGCCTACCCGCTCAGGATTTCCAACTCATCGCTA
>JAGWWA010000129.1 GCA_018970605.1 Planctomycetota bacterium
GATCCACTCAGGCGGTGCCCGTCAGGCGGTTCATGGTGCCCACGAGCTCCTTGACGGCCGCGATGCTCTTGTCGAGGGCGGCCCGCTCGTCGGGGAGCAGCTTCAGCTCCACGATCTTCTCGACGCCCCCCGCACCGAGCACGACCGGCACGCCGACGAAGTAGCCGCCGACGCCGTATTCCTTGTCGCAGTAGGCGGCGCAGGGCACGAGCCGCTTCTTGTCCTTGACCACGGCCTCGACCATCTGGGTCGTCGCCGCCGCCGGGGCGTAGTAGGCGCTGCCCGTCTTGAGGAGCGCCACGATCTCCGCACCGCCGTTGCGGGCGCGATCGACGATCTTCTCGAGACGGTCGGCCGGCACGAGCTGCGACACCGGAATCCCGCCCACGCTCGTGCAACTCGGGATCGGCACCATCGTGTCACCGTGGCCCCCGAGCAGCATCGCCGAGATGTCCTCCACGCTCACGCCGAGCTCCATCGCGAGGAAGGCGCGATACCGGGCCGTGTCGAGAATTCCAGCCTGGCCGATCACGCGGCTGGCGGGGAAGCCCGTCACCTGGAACGTCCGCTGCACCATCGCGTCGAGCGGGTTGGAGACGACGATCACGACGGCCTGCGGACTCGTATCGCGGATCTTCGCGGCCACGTCGCCCACGATCTTGGCGTTCGTGGAGAGCAGGTCGTCGCGGCTCATGCCCGGTTTCCGGGCGATGCCCGCCGTGACCACGACCACGTCGCTGCCGGCGGTGTCGGCCCAGTCGGTGGTGCCCGTCAGCTTGGCGTCGAAGCCGACGATCGGCGAGGCCTCGAACAGGTCGAGGGCCTTGCCGGCGGGCATGCCCTCCGTCGCGGGGATGTCGAGCAGGACGATGTCGCCGAGTTCGGCGGCGGCACACCAGTGGGCCGTGGTGGCGCCGACGTTGCCGGCTCCGATGATCGAGATCTTCGCGCGTCGCATGGCGGGGGTTCCGAAGGGCGTGGGAGGGGGATGGCAGGCCGGCGGCGGTGCCGCGGAGCCGATATCTGACGCCACACGGGCGGCGGCGCAAAGGGGGGGCCGCGATCACTCGCCAGGGAGATGGAGCCGGTCGGGGAGCGACTCCCGCCGGCGGCGTTCCGCCAGCCTGGAATCGCGACGTCGCGACCAGAACCCCGCCGCGAACGCCGCGGCGATCAGCCCGAGGATCCCCGCGAACACGCCGAACAGGGCGTTCGACACGCCGGCCGGCGACAGCGGCCGCCGCCAGCTGGCGGTGGCCGCGATCACCAGCGCAGTCGAGATCCGTTCCCCCCTGATCTCGCGGTCGCCCTGCGACGAGGAGAGCAGGGTGTCCTTGAGCGGGTAGCTGTATCGCTTGAAGCCGAAGCCCGGCACGCGAACGCGCTCGCTCATCGACTCGCCCCGCGGCATGCCCGCCGGGAGTGACGCGACGCAGCAGATGATCGGATAGCGGTCCTGAAGGCGGTCGTTCACCTTGATGGTGGGCGTGTCGGTGAACACCTCGAGCTCCCAGTAGTGGTCACTCCCCACGGCGGCCCTGCAGGCCGGATCGTCGATCATGATCCGCGTGGCCCGGCGGGCCACGCCGTCGATGACGACGGGCTCGCCGCGATGCGTCGCGAACCACATCTGCGCCGGATCGATGATGGCCAGGACATCGGTGGTCTTCCCCGCTGCCCGGACGATCTCGGCGGGATTCGACCGGGCGGCAGCGGCCATCGTCGCCCAGAAGGCGGCGGTGTCGCCCGGCTCGAGCTTGCGGTCGTCCACGATCGTGTCGAAGAGGCCGTAGTTCATACCCAGCCTCCCGAGCATCGTGGCCGGATACCAGGCCACCGCCTGGGCCGCGACGACGAGATCGGGCGGGGCCGCGGGCCAGGACGCGGTCGCGGTCGCAGCCGTGGGCTGGGGACCCGCCGCGGTGGATAACGGCAGGCCGACCAGCTCGACGGGCTCGTCGATCGCCTGCCACCGCGTCCAGGCCGCGGGGGCACGGAGCACGACCACGTCCACCTCGGCACCCCGCTCATCCTGCACCCGCACGAGGTCGTAGCGGGGCCAGCCGGCGAGTTGGGCGATGCCGGCGGGAAGCTCGCACGGCGCCACGAACGTGGCCCGGCCGCGGACCAGCACGAGCCGGTCGGCGATCGCGTTGGCCTCTCCGCGCGCCGCGACCGGCTCGGCGGCGGCTCGCCATCGCGACACCAGCGGCGCGGGGGCCGGCAGCCGCGCCAGCACGCGAACGAGCAGTCGCTCCTTCTCGTCCGTCCATGGACCGGCGGAGGCGAGCGAGGCACGATCCTCCGCGGCGATCTCCTTCATCGTCAGGAACGACTCCAGGCTGTCGGGCGAGCCGACGTCGGCCGCAGCCCCCTGCACGGCGCCGGCGACGGCCAGGCCCCACAGCAGCACCAGCGAGACACGCCGGCGGCGGCCCGCCATCCCTCCGAGCAGCGTCGCCCCGACGATCGCCGCCACCGCGGCGGCCACGACGAGCGTCACGCCCCCTGGCCCCGCAAGTCCACCCCGCGGCGGCACCGCGACGGGCTTCCATGCGGGCTCGACGGTCATGATCACGGGCGCCACACGGATCGCATCGGCGGCGTTGTAGGCGAAGTTCTTGAAGAAGTAGCCGGCCACCTCGACGGGCTCGTCGATGTCCATGCCCGTCGGCATCCCCTCCGGCAGCGACAGGCACTGGATCACGACCGGCGACGGCGGGCCTCCGGCCGGCTCCATCCAGCACTGCCAGTACTGGTCCACACCATAGTCGTTTCGCGGCGCAGCGAGCCGCTCCGCGCGATGGAGGGTGCCCTTCATCCGCACGGGCCGGCCGCGAAATGAACGCGGCTGCCCGAAGAGTTCCCGGAAGGTCACCTCGCTGGACCGCGCCAGTTCCATGCCGGAGCGGCCCCCTTCGCGGAGCGTCCTCCAGACCTCGAACCAGGCGTCGTTGTCGGCATCGCGAAACACCGTCGCATCGCGGACGCGGGCGAGCGAGTTCCGCGAGGCGGCCAGGTCGGGGCCCGGGGCCGTATCAGCCCCTTCCGCCTCCCGCTCGATCAGCACCTCGTCGCCGCGGGGTGCCGGCCCAGCCACCGACTCCAGCCGCGTGTCGACCTGCGGCTGAACGGCAGGAACACGGCGGTGAAACCACGTCCGCTCCGCCCAGCCGAGCAGCGCGATCAGGAGCATGCCTGCGGGCATCACGACCCAGAACAGACGCCGCCGCTCACCGGGCGCGAGGAAGTTGCGCGGGCCTGCACGATCGGCGTTCGACTCCTGGCTCCGCCGTGCGTGTCCGTCGTCGCGACGTCCGCCCGGAGCGTTCACGGAGCGGACTGCTCCTGCGGCTCGCCGGCGGCAGCGGCCGCCTTCTGCCGCCGCATCTCCCGCCAGACGTAGGCGCCGAAGGAGCCGACGAGCGTGAAGGGCATCGCGAGCATCAGGAGGATGCTGTAGAAGTAGCCCCTCGCGACGTTGAGCCCGTCGGGGTCGGACGTGTTGACCGCGTCCTTGCAGTTGGGGCAGCCGAGAGCCTCGGCGCCGACGCACACCGCCACGATCAGCAGCACCGCAACGACGGGGCGCAGGGCTGGTTTTCCAGGTCGCATGGTCCGTACCTCGCCACCATTGTAGGCAGGCCGTCAGGGCCCGGGAAACAGGTGGTAGAGCATCAGGTAGATCACCACGCCCGTCACCGACACGTAGAGCCAGATCGGCAAGGTGATCCGGCCGAGACGCCGGTGGGCGTCCCAGCGGCCCTTCCAGGCCAGGAAGAACATCCGCAGGGCGAGCACCGGCACCGCCACGGCGAGCAGGATGTGCGAAATCAGGATCGCAAAGTAGACCGGACGGACCGCCCCCTCACCGCGAAACGGGACATGCCCGACCAGGTAGTGGTACGTCAGGTAGCAGGCCAGAAACACGGCCGAGGTGACGAAGGCCGCGGCCATCGCCGCCCGGTGCCCCCGGACGTTGCCCCGTTTGATGCACCTCCAGCCGACCACGAGCAGCACCGTGGCCAGCGTGTTGAGCACGGCGTTGGTGGTGGCGAGCGGATGCACGCCTGCCGCTGCGGCGACACTGGCGATGACGGCGGTCATGGCACGATTCCCAGGTCGGCGGCGGAGGTCTTCTCGGCAAGAACCTCGCGGATCAGCGCCGTGAGCAGATCAACGCGGTCTTGCTGGAGCAGATGATAGCCGCCCCGCAACCTGCCCTGCCGGTCGAAGACGACGCCCCGTTCCGAATGCACGCCGAGTTCCACGGGCAGCCGGAACACCTTCTGCCCCACCTGCTCGATGAGTTTGAGGTCGCCCGTGAGGAACTTCCATCGCTTCGGGTCGGCATCGAATCTGGCGGCATAGGTCGCCAGCGCCTCGGGCGTGTCGTTGGCGGGGTCGCAGGTCAGGCTCACCACCATGAAGTCAGGATCATCGATCTCCCGGAGGATGTCGGCGATCACCTGATTCTCGCGGAAGCACGGGCCGGGACAGTTGGCGAAGAAGATGGCCCCCATCCAGACGCGGCCCTTGAGCGATTCCGACGAGAACTCGGCGCCGGTCTGGTCGCGAAGCGTGAAGGGCACGTCGGCGAGGTTCGGCACCGCGGCGGCGTCATCGACCTCGACCTTGCCCGCCACCGGTGCGGGCCGCGACGACGAGGCGGCCGGCAGCGAGGGAGCCTTCGAGCAGCCTGATGCGACTGCCAGCATGAGGCCGAGCACCGCAGTCCACGTCGGCTGTTGGTCGGTCATGAGGGTGACGCCAGTCGCTCCCGGGCGGATGAAAAACCGCCCGCCATCGATCAATGCGCCTGGACCGCGAACGGGCCCTCGGTCGCGGCCTTCTCGAGAACCTTCAGGTCGGAGCCGCGGGCCATGTGGAGCGCACGCTCCTGCGACACCATGCGGTTCCGCATGCCGACGTCGGGGATCAGCATGATGCCGAGAAACAGCGCCATCATCGCGGCGGGAATGGTGAGCACGTACTTCCAGTTCGCCTCCCACCAGACGTGCATGAAGAACAGGATCACGAGCATCGCCTTCGTGCACGACACCGCCATCATGAACGTCCAGCCCACCTGCGGCTGGTCCCGCCACGGCCAGGCGGGGGAGTAGGTGAAGAACGACATCGTCGTCAGGCCGCAGAGGGCCAGAAACACGAGGAGGTACTTGCCGAGGCCGCCGTGCGACTGGTGGTCGCCGTGCCCCGATTCGATCGAGTGCTGCAGCGTCTCGTCGGCCGATTCGCCGGAACGAGTGACGGGGCCGTGGGAGTGGGAGCCGTGGTCGGACATGGTTGGGCCTTCAAAACAGGTACATGAGCGGGAACAGGAAGATCCACACGAGATCGACGAAGTGCCAGTAGAGGCCGATGTTCTCGATCGCCCCGACCCGCTTCGCATTGAGCGTCCAGGTGAGCATGATCGCAAACACGAGCAGGCCGACGGCCACGTGGATCGCGTGGAAGCCGGTGAGCAGGAAGTAGGTGCTGGCCCACATGTTGCCGCCGGGAATCACGGTGGGGAGCCGCAGCCAGGGGAAGGCGTCGTTGAGCCCATGGGCCCCGTGGCCGCCGCCATGGCTGGCCCCCTCCGCCGGCAGCGGCATCACCTGATCGGCGACGACCGCCATGTCGAAGGCCTGCTGGTCGGGGCTCGTCACCATCTTCTGGATCTGCTGCAGCCGGCTGCGGGCCGTCTGCTGATCCGCGGACAGTCGCTCGGCAGGGGCCGCATCGAGCCGCTGCAACAGATCGACCGTGTCGCCAGCCTTGGCCTCGGCGTCGGCCGGATCGCGGAGCGCGGCGGGCACCTGCCCCACCGGCGTCTTCCGCAGTTCGTCGAGGCGGGCGCGGACGGCGGAGCCGTAGTAGAGGTCGGGCCGCTCGTAGATCCGGCTGTGCGGCATCGCGGGATAGATGCCGTGCGAGAACTTCGCGGAATACTCGTAGCCCTTCACGCCGAGAAACAGCGCCCCGAGCAGGAACGTGAGCAGCATCCAGATCTTCGCCAGGCTGGCCTTGTTGGCCCGCGCGGCCTCGAGTGCCAGCACGATCGTGACGCTGGAGCAGATCAGCACGAAGGTGTTGAACGCCCCGATCGGCTCGGAGAGATGCACGTGGTGGGGCTTCGGCCAGATCGGGGCTCCGAAGCGGAGCACGACGTAACTGCCGAGCAGCGCCGCGAAGAACATGATCTCCGTCGACAGGAACAGCCACATGATCAGCTTGCCGCGGGAGAGCGGCAGGCCGGGCTGATACTGCAGCGTGATGTGGCCGTGATGGCCGTCGTCACCGGCATG
>JAGWWA010000130.1 GCA_018970605.1 Planctomycetota bacterium
CCGTCACCGAGCACCGCGTCCCAGTCGACCGTGCCCGTTTCCGGGAGGTCGACCAGCAGCACGTCGAGCAGGCACTCCGGCTCGTGGCCAGAGTCGTCAGGGCCGGTCAGCACGAAGCCCCGGCGCCGAATCTCGTGGGAGTCTTCGCCGGTCATCGCCGAGGTATTGCGAACGCGAGCGGAGTCCGCCCCTCGATGCTTGGGGAGGTGCCATCGACCGTCCTGTCCAGAGGTGCCGGACATCCGCAGCGGCTTACCGCGACCCTGGCGGCGCCCTGAGCGAGGCGACAATCACCCTCGAGATCTCTGCGATGGCCGCCTTCCTCCCGATCGCGCGGCCAGTCACTTCCTCGGGAGCGAACATGACGTGCTGAATGAGCATCGCGAACAGGAGCCGAACGGCCGTATCGACGAGGACTGCCCGGCGGGAGGCGCCGACTTGCGACGCATGCCGGGCGAGGACCGCCTCGAAGGCGTTGGCCAAGGCACGATTGGCCTCGATCCCCATCGACCGGAGCTGCTGATCTCCGGCTTTGTGCAGAATGAAGAATCGCGACGCGTCGCGATGGGTGTGAACGGCGTCGCACATCACGCCTACAAAGGCCTTGACGGCGCTCGACAGCGTGGTCCGCCGACCAGCGGCGTCGACCGCGGCGCGCATGGCGGCGGCCGCATTTTCCAGATACCGGGCGTGCATCGCCCGCAGCAGGCCTTCCCGGTCCCCGAACCGGGCGTAGAAGCTGCCGACGGACGTCGCCGCCCGCGTCGTGACGGCCTCGACGGTCAGTGCGTCCTCTCCTCCGTCGGCGAAGAGCGTCTCGGCGGCATCGAGCATCCGTGCCATCGACTCCCGGGCGCGGGCCTGCTTGGGTTGCCGAATCATCAGGCGACGCGATGGCATGGAGGCCGTCTCACCTTGTGCTCATGAAGGGTTTCGTGGCGGAAGTCTAACGCGCCCGCCGGTAGCGACGCGCGACGCGGGCTTTCCGACGACGCTCTCTCGGCCGTCCGAGGCCCGCCCGAGGGCGACCCTTCAAGAGTTTGTTGACGCTTACACTAGAATCAGTATTCTAAACCTGAGTTCTTCTTTTGACGCGTCTCCGGAGCCGCCACCATGGACCGTGCGTTGTTCCAGCCCCTCGCCGGTGCGCGGCGCCGTGCCAAGGCCTCCCGCCAGGTTCACCGGATGGCCCAGCGAATCCTCGACAGGCTCGACACCCTGCGACTCGAGCGACTTGAACCGCGGCTCGCCCTCGCCGTCGATACCGGCAACGCCAGGCCCTACTGGGGCAATGGGCATTACTACACTTTCACGCAGGAGGACATCGAATGGAGCAAAGCGTATGACAACGCGCGGTCCACGACGCTGAGTCAACTCGAGACCAAGGGCTACCTCGCGACGATCACCTCCAGCGGCGAGAATGACTTCATCAAGAACTACTCCCGCGGTGGCAACGCCATCACGAGGACCGCGCACCTCGGCGGGACCGACGAGGCGGCCGAGGGCACATGGAAGTGGAAGGCGCCGGATTCGGGCGACGACGGCGTCGAGTTTCGCAAGAACAGCAGCACCCCCTCGGGCGTGTATGCGAACTGGAGCAACAAGCAGCCCGACAACGCCAAGGATCAAGACTTCCTGGGCATTCAGACCGACGGCAAGTGGGACGACGTCGATCACGACAACGACATCCAGGCGTACGTCACCGAGTGGGGCCGCAGCGGGGTCGAGTTCACCGCCAGCTTCGCCGAGCTCGGCAGCAGCAATACCGTCAACGGCGTGGAGAACGGCCAGGCGGCCAAGATGACGATCTCATTCGATCGCAAGGTACCGAACGACTACGTCGACATCCGCAACGACACGCCCCTGATCGACATTCCGATTACCTTCACCGGCAACGCCACCGCCGGCACCGATTACGACATGTCCGTCAGCGGCGGCAGCAGTTCTTTCAAGGACGGCAGGCTGTACGTCCGCAACACCCAGACGGTCACGCTCACCTTCACGCCCAAGAACAACACGGCCTGGAAGTCTCCCCGCACGATCAAGGCGACCCTCGGCAGCGACGGCGATGAAAAGATCTTCGGCATCGGCAACACCGCCACGAGCCAGGTCTGGATCTACGATGACGAGCCGCTTTTGAGCCTGGGCCAGGGGGCCTATCAGTTCATCCGGGCCCCCTACACCGCCGGCTCGTCGCAGACCCTACCCACGTACAACACCGATTTCAGGACCTCGGCCGACACCCTCATCTTCGATACGAGTGGCATCGACGAGTCGGATTCGTCATTCTCCGATCAGGGCTTCTACGACTCGTTCGCGATGCGGTGGGAGACCTACGTCCGCATTCCGGAGACCGGCAGCTACACCTTCCGCACCTCGAGCGACGACGGTCACAGGCTCGTGGTCAAGCGCAACGACAATTCTGGCGCCGACCTGGCCACCATCTCCAACTGGTCCGATGGATCGAAGACCGGCAGCACGCCGGCCGTCAGCCTTACGAAGGGGGACGTCGTCTGGGTGCAGTTCGACATGTACGAGAAGAGCGGCACAGCCTCGGCCCGGCTGCTCTGGGATCGGCCCGACGGCAGTGGGGGCACGACCACCAACCAGGTGATCCCCGCGAGCGCGATGTTCCTCTCGAAGGGCCTCGCCGCCGGCGTCAACCGCACGGAGTCGGCCTCGAGCGACACCCGGGCTCTCGGTTTTCAGCTCTTTGCCAACAAGTCGAGCAGCGCCGATCTGAACGTCAGGCTCGCGAGCAGCTCGGAGACCTCGAACTCCACGGTCGATACGAGCCTCGCCCAGCGGCGCACGAACAGCGGCGTTGTGGGCGACGACTACGCGATCTGGGATGACGCGTCGGCCGGCTCGCAGATCGGCACGAGCCTGATCGGGCTCAACGACAGCTACGCGACCACCGTCTGGAAGCCCGATCAGGCGGCCGGCAGCCTCGCGAACGTGAAGAGCTACTACGTGCAGGTGCTCACCGACAGCTACGCCGAGGCCACGGAGTCGATCAACCTCAAGCTCGGAAGCAACACCGGCTACGGCGTGAGCAACGACAGCCAATCGGTGGCGATCGCCGACAGCCCGTTCGTGCTCAAGGTCCAGGCCGGCCAGAACCCGCAGGAGGGCAAGGGCGACGAGGGCGACCTCGGCTGGTTCACAATCACCACGGGCGACCGCGCCGCGCCGGCCGGCATGCGGGTGAAGTATGCGATCACTGGCGGAACAGCCACCCGCAACTCCGACTTCACTGCCCCGCAGGCGACCTTGAGCACCACGAGCTACAAGGCCGAAGATCTGGTCGTGATCCCCACGGGAGCAACCGAGGCGAAAATCTACATCGCCGCCATGGCCGATGCGATCCGGGAGGGGGAAGAGACGGTCGTTCTGGAGCTCAAAACGAATGTCGAGAAGGACGATCAGAACTTCACCTTCCAGCGGTACGCTGTCGATGCCTCGGCCAAGCAGGCCACCCTCACGATCCGTGACAGCGAGGCCTTCGCCGCGGCAGTCGTGACGACGCCCGCCGATCGCACCGGCCAATCGACCGTGCGAGCCCGGCTGACCGACGGCAGCCAGGTGGCGACCTTCGACGTGCACGTCACGAGCCAGCCGACCAGCGATGTGACCGTGAAACTCACAACCACGAGCGGCAGCCTCTCATCCCAGACGCTCACCTTCACCGGCAGCAACTGGACGCAGCCGCAGCGGGTCACGCTGACGGGCGTCGGGACGAATCAGGCCACGACGGTGCAGCTCACGAGCACGAGCGGCGATTCGCGGTATCACAACACGAGCACGCAGCAGCGGGTGGTGCCCTCGAGCTGGTCGTCGGAGCTCGAGATATCCCTGTGGGAGGGGGGCACGGTCCTCGCCGCCCAGCCGGCGGCATCCGTCTCCGCCATCGACGGAACGGAAGGCACGACCAGTCGGTTCGGCTTCGAGCTGAGCCTTGGCGCCGAGGCGACGTCGAGCCCCGTGGAGCTCCTGTACACACTCGCCGCGGGCAGCGGCATGGCGATCTCGGGCGCCGCGGCCGATGTCCGGCATGAGCCCGACGCGACCTATCGGCCGCTCGTGCTCGCGAACTCCGGCTCGGGAGACGCCGCCTTCGCCAACCTCGGCAGCGTCACCACCGTCAGCGACGCAGGCGAACTCAGCGCCCAGGCCTGGGTGCGGCGCGACAAGGCCGACGGGGGCGACACGGTGGTCGAGTTCTCGAACGCGAGCAATCAGCACCGGATCTGGCTCGGTTTCCCCGACAGCACGAACAAGCCGCGGCTCGAGCTGCGGTCGTCGAGCGGGGCCGTGCTGGCCCAGCTGGCGAGCGACGCCCCACTGGCTCTGGCCGAGTGGAACCACCTGGCCTTCAGCATCGACAAAAACAAGGTTGCCAGCCTCTACGTCAACGGCGAACTCGTCGCACGGCAGACGCTCGCCTCCGGGCTTTCCCGCCTGGCCCGGTCGAGCAACCTGCTGGGCCGAGCGCAGAGTGGCGAGCGGCTCGACGGCGCGGTGCGGGCGGTGGCGATCTGGAATGCCGCCCGCTCACAGGACGAGATCCGGGCGTCGATGCGCGAGGAGACGGCCAGCGGCTCGGGCCTCGTGAGCAGCCTGCCGCTCAATAACTCGCTCGCCAACGGCGTCTCTTCGGCACCGGCGGCCGTGCTGTCGAGCAACTCGTCCAACACGGCGGCCTTCGCCGCCACGCCGATCTACGCCCTGCGGCTGTCCGCGGGCACCAGCCGCGTCGGCGTGCCGCTGGTCGTGCTCGACGACCTCACGGCCGAGAACGACGAGGGCCTCACGCTCACGCTCGTCGACAGCGGCTTCTACAGCCTCGGCGGGTCGTCGGGCACCGGCACGGCCGAACTCGCCGACGACGACTCGGCGGACGTGGAGTTTCTGGCGGCCTGGAGCAATCTCGACGGCGCGGAAACCGGCTGGACGAGCACGGGGCGATTCACCGTCAGCGAGAGCGACCAGGCCGGGAGCACCCAGACACGGCTGGGCATTCGCCTGACGAGCCGGCCGACCGACACGGTCACGCTGCGGCTGAAGTCCAACACGGCCACCAGCGGCGACATCCGCACCACGCTCGCCAGCAGCCCGAATGCCGCGACGATCGAACTCACGTTCACGCCTGACAATTGGGATCAGGTGCAGGAGCTGCGGCTGCAGGGCCGGGACGACACGAGCGTCGATGGCGACATCGAGCGGTCGCTCGACTTCACGATCACGACGAGCGACGCCTTCTACAAGGCCCTGACGCCGAGCGTGACGGTGCTCGTGCTCGATGACGACACGCTGACGGCCAACGAGGACCTGGCCGCCGGCCAGAACGCCCAGGCCCCGCTCGCCCAGATCTCGGCCCCGACCCGGTCGACCATCCAGGAGTCGGGGAGCGATGCAGCCCAGTTCACGATCACGCTTTCGCAGGCCGCCGCCCAGGACACGCTCGTCTTCTTCGACCTCGAGCAGAGCAACAGGCAGCTCAACGCCCGCGATTTTACCGTCGTGCCGAGCCAGAACGCGCAGGCACTCGGCGGCCTCTCGCGGTTTGCAGCGGCGGAGGCTACGGACCTGAAGATCAACTTCCAGAAACAGGGGGCCGAAACGCCGAGCGGGTACCTGGCGGACAGCGGCAGCATCTACGGCGATCGCGGCAACGGGCGCACGTATGGCTGGTCAAGCGACCACACGGACATGGGCCGCGATCGAAACAAGAACTCCGACCAGAAGCTGGACACGCTCGTCGGCATCAAGAATGGACAGACCTGGGAGATCGCCCTTGCCAACGGCGTGTACGAGGTATCGGCCTCCATCGGTGATTCCGAGTTTACGGGCACCCACACGCTGAACATCGAAGGCGTCTCGTACTTCAGCGCCCGTGCTCTGGCGGCCAATGAGTTTGCCTTTCTCAAGGCCTCGGTGACGGTCAACGACGGCCGACTGACGATGGACGCCGGTTCATCCTCGGCCACCCGAATCAACTACCTCGAGATCAAAAGCAACGGCACCACGAACGCCGAGACGGCCAGCGTCGACGCCGACGGCATCAACGAGACCGCCTCCACCTTCCCCGCCGCGGGCGGCGGCTTCACGACCACCTGGTCGGGTTACGTGGCGATCCCGGAAACCGGCAGCTACACCTTCACCGTGCCGGTCCGCGGGGGCGTGAGGCTCGCGCTCGACGGCACGACCGTCATCGACC
>JAGWWA010000131.1 GCA_018970605.1 Planctomycetota bacterium
CTCGTCACCGCGAGTAGCGTTCCAAGCCGAAGGCGGGAACCTCCGGCTGCTCGCTTGTGTCCTCGGGCCTGGGCGGGGTGCCCTTGTCGAACACCTGCACGATGAGGTGGCCACGACACGCGTCGTTTGGACAGCGGTCTCCGTCCTTCCATTCGACGCCGTGCTTCACCAAACCGGTCTTCCGCCAGGAACAGGCCTCGCACGTGGCCGTCCAGCGGGCGAGTCGCTCGCCCGATCCCCGCGAGCATCCGAGGGCCAGACCATTCACCACGATCACCACGATCAAAATGAGCCGCATCATGATGACACTCCTTGTCCAGCAAAACACCAGACGGAGAACTCCCACCATTCCCGACCTGTACGATACCGCCGCCCCTGCGTGCTGCCTACGGGGCTCCTCCGCCGAGCACGATCCGACGCCAATCACCGCTCCAGCACGTGGCGGCCGCTCTGGAGGCGAACCGCCTCCTCGCCGGGAAGCATCGCCTCGGCCTCGGCGTTTACTGGCACCACCACCTCCCAGCGGATCCGGCCTCCCTCCCGCCGCCAGCGGCTCTCGATCCGCCCATAGGGCGAATCGTAGGCGGCGTCCACGAAGTCGAGTCCCTTCACGAACCGCGGCCGCATGCGGATGGTGCGGAAGCCGCCGCCGTCGTCACCCGGCTCGATGCCAGCGAGGTCGGCATACATCCACTCGAGAAGGTCGCCCGTGAGCATCACGTGATTGCCCGAGTTCATCGCCGGATCGGCCGTGTCGCCGTTCCAGAGTTCCCAGACCGTGGTCGCCCCCTGCTCCACCATGTAACCGAGGCTCGGATAGTCGCGGTGCGTCGCGATCGCGAAGGCCAGATCGGGCCGCTCGATGGCCGAGAGGGTACGGTGCAGGAACTGGCCGCCGACGAGTCCTGTGGCGATGTGCCCCCGGGCCGGCCCCTCGATCTGCTCGACGAGCCGCCGCGCAACACGCTGCGACTCGCCTTCCGGCACCAGCCCGAATGCCAGCGGCAGCACGCACGACGTCTGCGTGCCGTTGTCGTAGTAGCCGTCGCCCTGCCGATAGAACGCGCCATGGAAGGCAACGCGAATCGTGGCCGCCTCCCGGCGAAACCGCGCCGCATCCGCTTCCTTGCCGAGCAGGGCGGCGAACCTGGCCATCACGGCCAGGTCGTGGGCGAGAAACGACGTGGCCAGCAGCGCCGGCGCCGTCTTGCGGGCCGGATCCTGCGAATGGATCAGTCGTGGATCCTCCGGCGGCACGCACCAGTCGCCGTAGGTGTCGCGGGCGGTGATCCCGTCCTTCACGAACGAGAGCATGTGGTCGATCCACTTCACGAAGCACGGATAGTGCCGCTCCACGACGCCGCGGTCGCCAAAGTGCCGCAGTTGGCCCTCCGCCACGAGGATCGCGGCGCTGGGCCAGACCACGTTGTCGGTGAAGCTCGGCCAATGGGCCGGACAGACGTCGGGAATGGCGCCGTCGTCCCGCTGGGCGTCGTCGATGTCCTGGAGCCACTTCGCGTAAAAGGCCGCCGTGTCGAACGCGTAGGCCTCGCCGCGAGCCACCTGGAGCCGGTCGCCGAGCCACGCCTGCCGCTCGTCGCGCTGCGGGCAGTCGGTCGGCACGCTGCGGTAGTTGCCCCGCAGCCCCCAGACGGCGTTGCGCACGACGGCGTTCAAGACGTCGCTCGACGTGCGAATCGCGCCGGTGGGCCGGAGGTCGTCGTGCACCACGCAGCCCTCGAGGCTCTCGATCGCGGGTTCGCCGGGAAAGCCGGTCACCTCGACGAACCGAAACCCGTGGGAGGTGAACCGCGGCTCCCAGGTCTCGGTGCCGCTGCCCGCGAGCGTGTAGACGTCGGTGGCCCGGGCTCCGCGGAGGTTGGCGAGGTCGAGCGTGCCGTCGGGCTGCAGCCGCTCGGCGTGCCGCAGGGTGATCCGCGTGCCGGCTGACCCGCTCGCCGTGAGCCGGCACCAGCCGACGATGTTCTGCCCCAGATCGAACACGTGCCCCCCCGAGGGCAGCCGCGTGACCGACCGCGGTGTGATCCGCTCGACCACGCGGATCGGCTCGATCATCTGTGCGGAAAGCGTGCCGGACGGGGCGGGCACCTCGCCGGCGATCTGCCACGCACCGTCGTCGTAGCCCGCCTCGGCCCAGGCTCCGAGCGACGCGCGGGCGTCATGCTCCTCGCCGTCATACTCGTTGTTGGCGATGATCGGGCCGGCGTCGGTCACCCGCCAGCGGTCGTCGCTGGTCACGGTCGTGACGCTGCCGTCGTCGTGCTCGATCCGCATCCGCAGGAGAAGCTTCGGCAGGCCATAGGTCGGCATGTTCGCGTAGACCTGGCTGCGGACCGCGAAGAACCGGCCGTTGCCCAGGATCGCCCCGATGGCATTGCGGCCCTGATGAAGGTGATCGGTCACGTCGTGCGTCACGTACCAGAGCCGCTTTGGATACTCGGCGAGCGCGGGCGAGAGCACGTGGTCGCCCACCTTGCGGCCGTTGAGATGGAGCTCCGACGACCCGAGGCCGCAGACCGAAACGATCGCGCGTTTCACCGGCTTCACGACGTCGAACTCCCGGCGGAGATGGCGGGCGGGGAGTCGCCGCTCTTCGGCCCGTCGCACCGCTCCCCACGGCGGCATGCCCACCGGCCCGAGCACGCGGGCGGGCAACCAGTGGGAATCATCGAAGTCGGGCTGCTGCCATCCCGGAACGACTTCGCGGCTCGCTCGCCACGACTCATCGGCCCGAACCACGAGCGGATCGCCGCTGGCGAAGTCCACCTGGAGCCTGGCGATCAGGCCGGCCGGCCCCGCCTCGGCTCCAGCATTTTCGGCCATGACCGCCAGCACGTGACGACCGGGCCGCATCCGGTAGGTCAGGTCCATCTCCTTGGTCGCGTGGCCGCCGGCCCGGCTGCCGATCTCGCGGCCATCCATGAAGATGGTGCACGTGTCGTCGGCGGTGATCCGCAGGACGACGTTGGTGAACGGTCGTTCCGCGGGAATGTCGAAGGCCCTGCGGAAGCACCGCTGACCTGGCGGAAGGGCATCGGCCACGCCGTCGTCGGGATACCAGATCCAGCTGGTGTCCTCGACGAACCGTTTCGGGATCTCCTGCTCGAGGCCGATCCAGCGGGCCTGCCAATCCTCCGCCGCGAGCAGGCCCATCGACCACGTCGCGGGTTCGCTCCACTCGGTCGGCTCACCGTCGCGTCCCCAGATCCGCACCTTCCAATGACACGCTCCGTGCGAAGCAATCGGTGCACCGCCGTAGACGACCCCGACCGAATCACCCGACTCGACGCGACCAGAGTCCCAGAGATCCCCCTCGTCGCGAGCGAGTCGCTCGGCGGTGGTCGCCGCCAGCACGCGATATGCCGTCTGCCGCTCGCCCGGCACGTCCGACGCGATGATCCAGGCGAGCCGGGGTCGGAGCGCGTCGATTCCCTCCGGGTTCGTCCGGTGCTCGCAGCGAAGGCGGCCTACGGTCGTCGTGGCACGCGCCTCACCAGCAAGCCCGCTCGCGGCCACGTCCACCGCGGCCAAGGCCGCCGCAAGCAAGGGCAGCGCGGCGGCGACCCTCTGCCACCTCATGCCACCGCCCTGGCGATCGCGGCGAGTTCTCCTGGCGCAAGGTGCAGGTCGGCGGCGGCCACGTGATCGGCGAACTGCCCCGGCCGGCGGGCCCCCACGATCGCGGCGGTCACGGCCGGGTTGGCGAGCACCCAGGCGAGTGCCACGGCACCCACCGCAACCCCTCGTGCCGTGGCGATCCCGCGGAGCACCTCGACCACCTCGAGGTTTCGCGAGAACCGCGGCTCCTGAAAGAGCGGGTTTTTCGACTTTCGCCAGTCGTCGTCGGGCAGCCCGTCGTGCCGTGCCTTCGTCCACGTGCCTGTCAGCAGGCCGGACGCCATCGGCGAGTAGGCGAGCACGCCGATGCCACGGGCCGCGCATGTCGGCAGGATCTCCGCCTCGATGTCACGGCGGAGCATCGAGTAGGGTGGCTGGAGCGAGGTGACGGGAGCGATCCGGCAGGCTCGCTCGAGCTGCGCGACACTGAAGTTGGAGACGCCGATCCAGCGGACCTTGCCCTCTTCCTTGAGGCGGGCACACTCCGTCCAGCCCTCCTCCAGGTCTTCGTCGGGTTCGGGCCAATGGATCTGGTAGAGGTCGATGCGGTCCACCTTCAGCCGCCGCAGGCTCGCCTCGCACTCGGCCCGAATGCTGGACGCACGGAGTCGCTTGCCGATCTCGCGATGCTCGTCCCACACGCGGCCGCACTTCGTGAACACGAAGGGCCTCCGGGTCACACCCTCGAGCGCCCTGGCCACGACCTCCTCCGACCGGCCGAGACCATACACGGGCGCCGTGTCGATCCAGTTGATGCCGAGATCGAGGGCTTCGCGGATCGTGGCGATGCTGTCGCGATCGTCCTGCGAGCCCCAGCCGAAGGCCCAGTCACCGCCGCCGATCGCCCAGGCTCCGAAGCCGAGGGGCGTGATCTCCAGGTCCGAGTTGCCGAGGCGTCGTGTCCGCATGTCGAGTCCCGTGGTGAGTCGGTTCAGGCGTGCGCGGCGGGATCAGCGAAGCGGCGAATAGTCGGTCGGCGCGAGAAACTCCGACACGACTCCCTTCTCCTTGATCGTGAGCGAGCCCCCGGCCGCGGTCTCCGACGCCGTCTTCGCGGCGGTCCAGTCGGGATCCTTCCGAAAACCGTCGAAGCTCGCCTTGGCGGCCGCGGTGCTCTCGTGGGCGAGGAGATAGATGAGTTTCGTGTCGGCATCCGGGCCGCCGACCGGCGTCCAGTAGATCACGTTCGTCATGCCGTGCTTCTCGAAGAGCTTCAGCGTGTGATGCTCGAACCGCTGCAGGAGAGCCTGTCGTGTGGCAGCGTCCGGCGACGTGTAGGTCCGCAGTTCAAACACCCGCGCGGCCGCGTCGGGAGCGGCGGACGGCAGCGGCGACCACGCGGTCGTTCGCAGCCGCTGGCTGCTTCGCGAGGTCGCGAGCGCCGGCGCGCCGTCGGCGCCGAGGAGCAGCGCCTGCCATTCGGCAACACCCGCGAGCAGATCGGCTGCGGCCGAGTCGTGTCCCTCCGGGCTGCCAGCCACGACCAGATGCACGACGCCTTCGGGATTCTCTCCAACCGGCGTGAACACGGCCACGGCCCGCAACCCGCGGTCGCCGAGCGCGGGCAGCACGCGCTGCCGCAGCCTCGCGTGGACGGCGTCGAGTTGGCCAGGAGCGGCGGCGAGCGTGTGCCATTCGTGGGTCGTCGCGGCGTGGCCGCGACTGCCTGCGAACAGGATGACGCCCCCGATCGCCAGTGTGATCAGCACCCTGCAAGTCATGAGTCGGCTCCAGCGTGTCGGGACGCTCGGCAGTGTAGCCCGCGAGGCCTGGCAATGCCGTGGCGCGGCGTCCCGGGGCCGCCTCCCGCGTCGAAACTGGCATGGCTGGTCGATGGATCGCTCTGCTAGTTTCCGACTCGTTGCCAGCCCTCACCCACCGGGAGCCACTGCCATGACGTCAACGCCAAATCGCCGCCTGCTCATGTTCGCCGCTGCGTTCGCGGCAAGTGTCGCCATGAGTGCGTCGGTCGTGGTCGCACAGCAGCCGGCGAATCCGGCCGACGCCATCGTGGGCGACTGGCGGCCGGCCGACATGAACGTGAATGTCCGCATCTTTCCGGCCAACGGCCAGTATCTCGGCGGGATCGTCAAGGCCGAGAATCAGGAGATGGTCAACAAGGAAATGCTGCGCGGCATCACGTTCGACCCGAATACGAACACCTGGAAGGGCGAGGTCTTCGCGATCAAGCGGGGCCAGTTCGTGCCGATGACGATCAAGCTGACGGCCACCGGCTTCGAGATGGTGGCCGGTTCCGGCATCATGTCGAAGACGATCGAGTGGGTCCGCGTGCAGTAGCCCATTCCTGCCCATTCCTGCATCCCGGCCGGTCGGCTCCCTGCCCCCGTCCAAGCCCAACGCCGTGAGGCGTGGGGCGAACCGCCACCCGACGCCGCGGCCATCATTGCCCGGCCGCCGCTCGCCATCAGCCCCTAGAGCGCATCTCCTCTAGCTGTAGCGATGAGTTGGAAATCCTGAGCGGGTAGGCGAGGGGGTCGGCGAACGCTCGAGGAGCCTTGGGCGTATCCTCGCCCCGGCGACGAGACTTTTGCCGCCCCCGAGCCGTTGAT
>JAGWWA010000132.1 GCA_018970605.1 Planctomycetota bacterium
AGAATCGCCTTCACGCCATTGCCGAGGGCGTGCACCGTCGCCTCGTGGCCCGCGTTGAGCAGCAGGATCCCCATCGTCACGACCTCGTCGTCCGTCAGGCCACGGCCCGTGCCGTCGGTCGCCGTCACCAGCTGCGACAGGAAATCCTCGCCTGGCTCGCGGCGGCGGGCAGCCACGAACTCCCGCACGAGCGTTGAAAACTCGGCAGTCGCCGCGACGGTGCGGTCTTCGATCCCACGGTCGCGGCGGGCCTGGTAGATCGCCACCATGTCGTGCGACCAGGCGAGCAGCTGCGGGGACAGCCCTCGCGGCACGCCGAGAAAGTCGGCGATCACGCCCACGGCGAGCGGCGCGGCATAATCGGCCACCAGATCGCACTGGCGGGCCTCCGTGAAGCCGTCGATCAGGTCGTGGGCGAGCCGCTCGATCGGCGTGGCAAAGCGATCGACCTGCCGTGGCAGAAACGACGCATTCACGAAGCCGCGAAGCCGCGTGTGCCGCGGCGGCTCGAGCTCCAAGAGGGAATGCTCTTCAAAGGCGTGAAAGGGCCCGAGATGTGCGGCCGGCTCGGGCCAGCCGAGTTCCTCGCGGGTGGCGACGTGGAGGATCTGGCGTCCGAAACGCCGGTCGCGGAGGATCGCGTTGACCTCGTCAAAGCGGCCGCAGCAGCGATGGCCGAGTTGTCGCCATGTGAACACGCGGCCGAGGTCGCGCATGGCGGCGTACGAGGGATACGGGTCGCGGACGAACGCCGGATCACACGGGTCGAGGTCGTACATCGGGGGTGCGGTCATGCGACCATCATGCCAGCCATCGGCAGGAATCGTCCAAACCTCCGACGGCGCAGGTTGGTCAGAACCCATACGGTTCCCACGTCATCCTCGCGGGTTTTTCCAGGGACCCCTCAAAGCCCGGAGCGGAAGCGACGGGAATGACTCCGCGGATCGGCACGCGTCGCTCGCCGCCGCCACGCGTGATCCCCTCGCTCCCGCTCGGGGCTTCCTGGCGGAGTGACACCGCCGAGGGTACGCCTCAGGATCACCTGTGACGCTATCAGCGAGGGACTCGCCCGTGCCCTCGCGCGGACATGCAGTGAGCGGATGCCACGATGGCATCCGCGAGCGTCCAGCGAGAGGGCATGGGTAGCCCCGAGCCGCCGCGAAGCATCCGGGTTGAGGGTGCGAACCTGCGCCTGCGTGGGTGTCACGAGGCTCCGAATGATGCGTCTGCCCCCGCGGTCCGTTTCGTCGCGTCGCGGACCTTGAGGATCTCGGCCGCCACGCTCACGGCGATCTCGCCAGGCTGGTTGCCGCCGATCGGCAGGCCGATGGGGCAGCGGAGCCGCTCAAGAACGGCGGCTGGCACGCCTGCGTCACCCAGTTCCCGCCGCAGCACCTCACGCTTCGCGCGGCTGCCGATCACGCCGAGATACGCAAGGTCGAGGCCCGACTTGAAAATCGCTTCGAGCACGGGGAAGTCGGTGCGATGACCCATGGTCATGCAGGCCACGAAGTCGTCGGCCGTGAGCCGGGGTACGAAGTCGCGAGGCTCGTCGAGCCTCAGCCGCTCCAGCTGCGGTGAGTCGGGCAGCCGATCGAGCCACTCGGCCCGCGAGTCAACGCACACGACCTGGCAGTCGAGCAGCAGCAGGCAGCGGACGACGGCCTGCCCCACGTGACCCGCGCCAAACACGACGACCCGCCAGGGATGCACGTGATAGGCCTCGAAGAGGAGCTTCACGCTGCCGCCGCAGGTCATCCCCACGTCGCGTTTCAGGTTCCATTCCGCGAGCGTGCAGGGCTTGGCCGCCGGGTCGGCGAGCAGTGCCTGCGCCGTTGCGATCGCCTGCTGCTCCACCTTGCCGCCGCCCACGGTGCCGAAGCGGAGCCCCGAGGAGTCAACGAGCATCTTCGTGCCCGCGTCCTGCGGCGTGCTGCCGATCGCCTCCACGAGCGTGACGAGCACAAACGGCTTTCCGTCCGCCGCCATTTCGGCGAGCCGTTCGATCAGTCCGTGGGGGGCGGGCATCTGCGGCTCCGAAGGGGCTCAGCGGGCCGGACCCCACGCCCGCATCTCGGCGCTGTGGCCCCAGCCGGTGCCGTCGTCGGCCGGCCCCGCGGCGGCGTGAAGCGCCCGGAGGATTTCCTCGTTGGTCGCCGGCAGGCAGAGCCGGCGGGCGGCCGCAGGCGACACGGAAGAAAGCGCGTGCTTCACCGCCGACCAGACGCAGATCGCGTGCATCAGTGGGGGTTCGCCCACCGCCTTGCTCCGGGCGACGTTCTCGACGTTGTCGTCGTTGGGGAAGAACTCGCAGCGGAAGTCGGCCGGCACGTCGGAGGCCGCGGGGATCTTGTAGGTGGTGGGCGAATCGGAGAGCAGTCGGCCCTTGTCGTCGTACACGAGGCATTCGCCGGTCACCCAGCCCATGCCCTGAACGAACCCGCCGATCACCTGCCCGCGGTCCACGCCGGGATTGATCGAACGGCCGATGTCGATCAGCACGTCGGCCCGGGTCACGACAAGGTCGCCAGTGAACCTGTCGATCTGCACCTCCGCCGCCGCGGCACCCTGCGTGTAGTAGAAGAACGGGCTGCCCTGCCCCGTGGTGACATCGAATCCGGCGATCGGCGTCGCATAAAAACCCCGCGCCCCGAGATCGACGCGGTCGCGGCGGGCGAGGTGGCAGAGTTCACCGAAGGCGATTCGCTGATCCGGCCGCCGGATGTCGTAGACCCAGCCTCCCGCGAAGCCCACCTGCTCGGCGGCCGCCGTGAACCGCGTCGCGGCCCACTCGGCGATCCGCGACTTGATCGCCCGGCAGGCGTTCACCGCCGCGGCGCCGTTGAGGTCGGTGCCGGCCGACGCGGCGGTCGGAGAGGTGTTGCAGTTCTTCTCGGTCGAGGTCGGCATCAGCACCACCTGCTCGGGCGGCAGGCCGAACTCGTCGGCCACGAGCTGCCGGATCTTGGTGTTGAGCCCCTGCCCCATCTCCGTGCCGCCGGTGGAGACCTGCACCGTGCCGTCCTCATAGACGTTCACGAGTGCATTGCCCTGATTGAGGAACTTCGCCGTGAACGAGATCCCGAACTTCACCGGCATCATCGCCAGACCGCGGAGCACGAGCGGGTCGCGGGCGTTGGCCGCCTCCACCTCTGCCAGCCGCCGGTCGAAGTCACTGCGGACGCGGAGCGTGTCGAGGATCGCGGCAAGGTGGTTGCCCTTCACGACCTGGCCGTAGGGCGTGACGTTGCGGTCGTGGATGCCGTAGAGGTTGCGCCGCTGGACGTCGATCGTGGCGAGCGGCTTGCCACGGCCGCGGAGGTGCGTGGCGATCTCCTGCATCACGCTCTCGGTCACCGCCATGCCCTGCGGCCCGCCGAACCCGCGAAACGCGGTCGCGGGAGAAATGTTCGTGAAGCAGACGCGGCCGCGGATCTCGACGTGGGGCAGCCAGTAGGCATTGTCGACGTGGAACATCGAGCGTTCCATGATCGACGTCGAGAGGTCGGCCGCCGCGCCGCCGGCCGAATGAAACTCGATCCGGTAGCCGAGGATCCGGCCCTCGTCGTCGAACCCCACCTCCCAGGCGGTGCGGTAGGCGTGCCGCTTGCCCGTCGAGGCCATGTCGTCCTCGCGGACATAGACGATCCGAGCCGCGCGGCCGGTTCGCTTGGCCACGAGGGCGGCCATCACGGCAGGCAGCACGGCCTGCGTCTCCTTGCCGCCGAAGCCGCCTCCCATCCGCTTGCACACGCAGACGACCTCGTGCATGCCGATCCCGAGGGCCTCGGCCACGACGTGCTGCGTCTCCGTCGGCCCCTGCGTGGAGGAATGAACGACGATTTGGCCTCCTTCGCCGGGAATCGCCACCGCCGCCTGCGGCTCCAGATAGAGATGCTCCTGCCCCAGGTTGTGGAACACGCCCGCAAGCCGATGGGGCGCCGCCCCGATCGCCGCCGCCGCATCCCCGCGGGCGATCCGCCGCGCAGGACCGAGAAACCGTCCGAGTTCGATCGCCCGCTCGATCGTCAGGATCGGCTCGGTGGCCTCGATGTCGAGCCGCACGAGCCGGCGGGCCTCGTCGAGGGCGGCCTGAGTTTCCGCCGCGATGACCACCACCGGCTGACCCACATAGAGCACCTCGCCATCGGCGAGAATCGGCTCGTCATGAATGATCGGCCCCCAGATCCTCGCCCCCGGCAGATCCACCGCCGTGACAAGATCGACGACGCCGCGTAGCGCGCGGGCCGCCGACAGGTCGACACCCCGAATCCGGCCACTCGCCACCGGGCTCGGCACGAAGCCCACGACGACCTCGTCGCTGCGGCGCGGGAGGTCGGCGATGTACGCGGCGGAGCCCGTGACGTGCCCCACGCCCGAATCGTGTGGAATCGTCCGCCCCACGCTCGGCACGTGGGCTTGCGGCTCCGCGACGGGATGGAACCTCGCACCGCTCATCCGACGGCCACCCGCTGCTCGTGGAACACCTTGAGAAGCACGTTGCGGGCGAGTTGCAGGCGATACTCGCTGCTGCCGCGGACGTCGGTCAGCGGCCGGATCTCGTTGACGGCGACATCACCGGCTCGACGGAACGTTTCCTCGGTGAAGGGCTGGCCCGCGAGCGCCGCCTCGGTGTGCCGCATCCGCACCACCGTCGGCCCCACGCCGCCGAAGGCGATCCGTGCCGAGGCGATCCTGTCGCCATCGCAGCGGAGGTGGATCGCCGAGGTGAACGTGGAGATGTCGAGGTCGCGGCGGCGCGACACCTTCACCAAGCGAAGGATGTCGCCCGGGGCGGGCAGCGGCATCCGCACGTCCACAAGCAGTTCGTCGGCCGCAAGATCGAGCTGCTTGTAGCCCTTGTAGAAGGAATCGATCGGCACCCGCCGCGTGGCCGTCGCGCTGGCAAGGCCGAGCGTCGCCTCCATGGCGAAGAGCAGCGGCAGCGAGTCGGCGATCGGCGAACCGTTGACGATGTTGCCCCCGAGTGTGCCGACGTGGCGAATCTGCGGACCGCCGAAGGCCTCGAGCACCGCCACGGCCTCACCGCACCGCTCGGAGCAGACCGCGAGCATGTCGGTCCACGTGGCGAGCGGCCCGGCGACAAGCGTGGCCAAACCGACGGCACCGGCCGACTCCTCGACCAAGATCCCGCGGAGTTCCACCACCCGCGACAGGTCGAGCCAATGCCGCGGCCGAAGTTTTCCTTTGTTCCACAGCACGCCGAGGTCGGTGGCGCCTGCCACCACGCGAGCGTCTGTCTCCCGGCGAACCGCGAGGGCTTCCGCCACCGTCGCCGGACAGGTGGCCCGCATCGTTACGCCGTCGAGATCACCGCGGATATCGAGCGACTCGCGCCGCAGCCTCGCTCCCTCGACGGCCCATGAGGCATCGGCAAACCGCTCCGCGATCCACGTCGCTTCCGTCTCCGCCCGCGCGGCCGCCTCGAAGATCGACACGTAGCCCGTGCAGCGGCAGAGGTTGCCGGAGAGTTCCTTGCGCCAGTCGAGCGACTCGCCGCGGCTCTTGGCGGCGCAGCCCCCGGCGAGGGCCATCACGAACCCCGGTGTGCAAAAGCCGCACTGGGAGCCGTGGCAATCGACCATGGCCTGCTGCACCGGCGCGAGGCCGCCATCCTTCGCAAGGCCTTCAACCGTGACGACATGGCAGCCATCGAGTTGAAAGAGGAAGCGAATGCATGAGTCGATAGGCAGCCACCGTGGCGTTCCCGAGTCGGCGGGCTCGGCGACGAGCACGGTGCAGGCGCCGCAGTCGCCCTCGGCGCACATGATCTTCGTGCCGACGAGCCCGAGCCGGTCGCGAAGCCAGCCGCTGAGCGTGAGGAAGGCGTCGCCGCCGCGAACCTCGCGGCGGATGCCGTTGACCCAGAGAATCAGGTGCTCACGCATGGGAGAATCGTAGCGTATACGCTCACCGGCGAGGGTAGGAAGGATGCCTCAGGAGGCGTAACGCCGGAAGGCGTACGGCACGCCCCGCCGGCGCCCGCCCCCATCGCTCACGCGATTGGGCTTCCTGGTCAGGAAGCGTAACGCCGTAAGGCGTACGGCACGCTCAGGAAGCGTAACGCCGTAAGGCGTACGGCACGCCCCACCGGCGCCCGCCCCCATCGCTCACGCGATTGGGCTTCCTGGTGGCCACACCACCTTCCCCGCCCGCGTGACCCGCCGCACGCGGCCTT
>JAGWWA010000133.1 GCA_018970605.1 Planctomycetota bacterium
CGCGGGTCGTGGCGGTAGGTGTTGGTGCGGTAGCGGCGCATCGACTCGGCCTGACGTTCGAGGGCCGGGCGGACGCGGTCAAACTCGCCGAGGTCGAGCCGCTCGTAGCACTGTTCCAGCGTGCCCACCGGGTCGGCGACGAGATCCTCGTAGCGAACCTCGTGGAGCCGGTCGGCGGGCAGCGTGGCCCGGTCGCGTTCGAGGGCGGCGTGCATCTCCGCGAAGGCGGCAAAGACGTATTCCTCGAGCGCTTCGCCGCGATCGACCTGCAGGGCCTGCACGTCGTACAGCGACTTCCAGAGCCGCAGGGTCGAGGGGATCACCACGAACGGGTCGCGAACGACGTGCAGGAACCGCGACTCGGGGAACATGTCGGCAAGCACGCCGACGCGGGCCGTGTGCGGCGGGCTCTTGAGCACCGGGCGGCGGGGGTCGCGGACCGCGAGCATCGCGAGAAACTGGCGGAGCGATCGCTTCCAGCGGTCGAGTTCGGCCGGCGGGAGCGTCGCGAGGTCGAGCGCCTCCGGCCGCGCGGGGCTGCTCACCGGAAACGCGATCCGCCGGTAGCAGGACGGGGCGCCGAGGCTCATGAGCGCAAACTCGTCTTCCTGCGGGCGGTCCCAGCCCGCGGCGACATCGTCCATCGGCCGCTTCGACGGGATCATCCACCGAAGGGCCCGCGTCATCACGTCCTCGGTGAGGAGGAAGTGGCTCGGCGCGAAGCACTCATAGGTGTTGGGGCAGCAGAACCGGTCATCGAGCATCGCCAGCTCGTGCAGCAGGGTCGTGCCGCTCCGCCAGTGGCCGATGATGAACAGCGGCGGCGGTGTGGCGGGCCGGTCGCGGAGCTGGCGGCGGAATCGTGCGTCCGACAGCGCGCCCATCAGCGAGTTGAAGCCGGTCATCAGCGACACCGTGGTCGCGAGGCCGAGCTTCATGAAGTGCACGCGATAGCCGTGCTCGCGCAGCAGGCCGAACCAGACGCCGGCCGGCATGCCGTGCCAGAACCGCGGACTCCACCACGGATAGGCGTGGAACTCGCGCTTCGTGGCGGCCGCGGGCGTGGTGGGTGTGGTGGACACGGTGGCCGGTTTGCGATGGTGCTCGGGGGGCCTGGCTCCGAGTACCGGTCCCGACCGCCGCAATGGTAGCGGAAACGACTGGAGCGCATCGTGCACCGATTCGCCCGCGGCCTTCCGGCCGGTCGGCCTGCACACTACCGGGCGGTGCTGCTCGGTCCGGTGGCGATCCGACGGGGCCGCGACTGGTCGGCGAGCATGCCGTCCATGGCCGCGGCGATCTGGGCCGATGCGGCCGACCCGGTGGCCCGGAATCGTTCGGTGCCGGTGGAGTCGAGAATCATCACCGTGGGGAATGCCTGCACCCCGAACTGCCGGCAGGTGTCGGCATGACGATCGGCATCGACGGCCATGCAGACGAAGCGGCGCGAGAGTCGAACCACCCGCGGGTCGGCCACCGTGGCCTGCACGAGTTCGCCGCTCCAGCGGCACCAGCTCGCCCGGAAGACGACGAGCATGGGCAGTCCGGTTTCCGCGGCCCGTCGGGAGCCTGCCTCATAGCCGTCCACATAGTCGATCGCGGGGGGTGCCGGCGGGGTAACGCCGCCGTTCCCGATCAGGCCGCCGGCGGGACGCGACGGGGCCGAGGTCCACCACCGGCCATCGCCGCCACTCGCGGCCTGTTCGTCGCGCACGGTACAGCCCGCGACCGCAGCCACGAGGGCCACGGCGAGGGCGGCGGGCACGAGGCTCGGCGACGGGAATGCCATGTCGGACGGGTTGGTAGGTGGACCACCGGCGGGCGACAAGCCCTGTTCCCGTCGCGGCGGCAAGGTCGGCAAGCGGCGGGCTTTCGGAAGGCTTCAATCCGCCTGTCGATCGATGCCCTGGCCCGCTACCGTCCCGTCGGGCCTGCACCGCTCGATTCCGAGATGTCGCCACCACGCTCCGCAGCGATTCCCTTGGCCGTCGCGATCATCGTCGCGACGTCGGGGACAGGGTGCAGGCTCGTGCAGCGGCGCGGGCCGGTCGCGCCCGAGGTGGCGGAGTCTCGGCGGCTCTGCAACGAGGGCCTCTCGGCAGCCGATCGCAGCGACCTCGTGCGTGCCGAGGGGCTGCTGGAGCGGGCCGTGAAGAGCTGCCCCAACGACATCGAGGCGCGTCGCCACTATGCCGACGTGCTCTGGAAGCGCGGCGAGCGGATGGAAGCCGTGAAGCAGATCAACGAGGCCCTGCGACTCTCGCCCGAGGATGCCGCGCTCTGCGTGGAGGGCGGAACGATGTATCTCGAGATGGGGCTCTTCGACGACGCCGACCGGCTTGCCCGCGAGGCGGTTCGCGTGGCGCCGGGGGCGGCCGAAGCCTGGCACCTGCGGGGGCAGGTGTCGCTCGCCCGTGGTCAGGCCGAGCCCGCGCTCGCCGACTTTCATCGGGCGCTCGCGATCGACCCCGTCGATCGCAGTGCGCTGCTCGACACGGCGGAGGCCTACCGGCGGCTCGACCGCCCGCAGCGGGCGCTGGCCACGCTGGCGGTCCTCGGCGAGACCTACGGTCCGGGGCAGACGCCCGCCACCGTGCTCACGCTCGAGGGCCTGGCGCAGGAGGCGCTTGGCCGGCCCGCCGACGCGATCGACAGCTACCGCACCGCGATCGCCCGCGGTGGTGCGGCCGCGGATGCGGCCGAGCGGCTGGCTGCCCTGGAGCCAGGGAGCGTCGAGGCGACCGCCGCGAGGCCGGCGGCGCCGACGCGGCGGTGAGCGTCACTCGCCGGTGGTGGTGCGGCCGGTGAGCAGGTCGAAGGCGGCGATCGACGGGACGAGCAGCGCGAGCGTGGCGAAGCCGTAGGCCGCGAGCACGACGAGCAGCACCTGCAGGCTGCTTCCCTGGAGGAAACTGGTGATCGCCACGAAGGTGAGCGCCGGCAGCAGGGCCGACGTCCAGCCCACGGCGGGCGACGGGTTGCGGGCGGAGAGCGCCGCATACAGGCCGACGGCGCCCCCGACGATCGCGGCGAGGAACGGTGCCAGCTGCAGTTCGAAGCTGCCGCCGAAGGCGACCATGATCCGCATCGCCGTGGCCACGCCCACGAACAGGAAGGCCACGATGCCGAGGGCCACTCCGATCGCCCTCCGGGAGGCGATGTGCGACAGCCCGGCGTAGACGCCGAGAACCGCGGCGAAGAAGGTGAGCACCGCGAGGCCGAGGGCGAGTTCCCCACCGTGTTCCGGCGTGGCGATGCCCAGGGGAACGAGGGCCAGGCAGAGGCCGATCGGGAAGACCACCATGTCGGCGGCCGACCCGAGCACGCCGAGAATCTTTCCCCAGACGAACTCCTTGGGTTCCAGGTCGCTGACGAGCAGGAGGTCGAACGTGCCGCGGTCGCGTTCCGTGGTCACGCTCGTGACCGCGAGCGCCGTGATCGCCAGCAGGCTCGCCACCACCATCGGGACGACGGCGGCGGCGATCCCCAGCCGGTCGGGCCGCGGCGCCCGGGCCTGCGCCACGATGCCGGCGACCGCGGCGGCGAAGAGCAGGAGCCAGGCGATCCGTACCGCAAGCATCGCCCGGCCGTGGGCGCGGGTGCGGAGTTCCCGCCACAGCACGGGATTCGCCCAGACGGTCCGCGGCTCCCTGCGGGCACCGGCCCCCGCGCCGCCGGCTTCGTCTTCGAACTTCGGCCGCACCTGCACCCGCGTGTTCCAGGCACGGGCCCGTGCGATCGCCCAGCCGGTCGCGATCGCCGCGATCGCGCCGCACGCGCCGAGGAACGGCGCGAGCACGCCGCTCCCCGCGGGAGCGAGCGCGGCGAACAGTCCGCGGATCGGCGAGATCGCTGCGGCCGCCTCGCCGCCTCGCAGCGCGGCCACCGCCTCGCCCGCGGCCAGCCAGGCCACGATCGCAAACAGCGTGATCGCCAGCGATTGAAACGTCGTGTCGCGCCAGAAGGCGATCGCGTTGGCGATGGCGGCGGCCGTTGCTGCCGCCGCCGCGGTCACGAGGAAGGCCCGCGCCATCTGGGCGGGCGTCGCGCCGCCGAAGGCCGTGGCGAGTGCGAACACGGGCACGGCCGCCACCAAGAGCAGGCCCGTGCGGAGCAGGCTGCCGGCGAGTTTGCCGAGCACGAGTTGGGCGTCGTCGAGCCGGCTGACGAGCAGCAGTTCGAGCGTCTTGCGGTCCTTCTCCACGCCCACCGCCACCACGCTCGTCAGCGCCGCCGACATCATCGCCAGGGCGAGCTGGAGGGGGCCGAGGATCCGCAGCAGGGTGCCGCCGAACCGGGCTGTGTCGCCCACCGTGGTGATCGGCCGGGTGCCCGACACGAGCAGCCAGCAGGTGGCGATGATTCCCAGGAGCGTGCCGGCATAGACGGCCCGGGCCACGAACAGGCCCCGGGCCCGTGGGGCCACCATCACCTCCCGTTCGCAAACCGCACCCAGAAACATCGCTCGCCGCCGGATTTGGCCGGCCCATGGAAAAGGAGAAAATCGACGGATAGAGTAACGCATCGAGCAGGGTTCGGGATTTCCCAGCGGATCAAACCGCTTTTCCAGCACTCATTCAGTCACTCATCCATTGAGGAGTTTTCGAGCATGGACTACGGCTTCAGGTTCACGTTCCGTCGCCTGCTGGTTGCCATCGTGGCCGGCGTGGTCGCGGCAGGCGGCGCGGCGGTGCACGCCCAGATCACCGCCCAGGCGCTGATCGGCAACGCGGTCTCCGACGATGCCATGAACAAGGAGATCACCAACGCGATCGCGCGGTTTCGCGACCGCGACATCGACGGCTGCCGCGCGATCCTCGAGCGGGCCAAGAGCAACAATCCCAAGCTGCCGCCGCCGGGCGTGATGATGGCCACCCTGTGGATGGCGGTGAACCAGCTGCCGCAGGCGCGGGAGGAACTCGAGAACGCCGCCGTCAAGTTCCCCGGTGATCCCGAGTCGTACCTCAAGCTCGGCGACCTCGCCTTCGGCGAGGGGCGGATCACCGACTCGGCCGTGCTCTTCGAGAAAGCCTCGGTGCTGACCGCGGCCTACAACGAGAACCCCAAGCGCCGCCGCGACTTCGACATCCGTTGCGAAGCGGGCACCGCCGCCGTCGCGGAGCGCCGCCGCCAGTGGGACAACGCCCAGAAGCATCTCGCGAAGTGGATCGAGCTCGATCCCGACAACGCCGGCTCGCGGCTGCGGATGGGCAACGTCCTCTTCCAGCTCGGCAAGGAGCAGGAGGCGCTCGCCGAGTTCAAGGAGGCGAAGAAGATCGACAAGAACTCGCCGCTTCCCGAACTGGCCATGGCCCAGCGGAACGACGAGGCCAAGAAGCGCGACGCCGCCAAGAAGTGGATCCAGGACGCCATCAAGGCCGCTCCGACCGATCCCGCGGTGCAGCTCTTCGCGGCCCGCTGGTACCTCCAGCAGAACGACCTCGAGGCGGCCAAGGCCGCGGCCGACACGGCCCTGAAGCTCGACGCCAAGAACCTCGAGGCGAAGTTCGTCCGGGGGCTCGTGGCCCGCGTGGGCCGCGACTACACCACGGCCCAGAAGTTCCTCAACGAGGCCCACTTCCAGTCGCCGGGCAACTTCGACGTGAGCAACTCGCTGGCCCTGGTGCTGATCGAGAGCGACGACGACGAAGCCCGTCGCCGCGCCCTCGAACTGGCCGACACCAACGTCGCGAAGTACCGCGAAAACACCCCGCAGCAGATCCCGGCGGTGACGACACTCGCCTGGGTGTTCTACAAGCTCGGTCGCCGCGAGGATGCCGAGCGGATCCTGGAGCAGGTCCGCCGCAGCAACGCGCTGTCGAGCGACGGCGCGTTCTACGTGGCGAAGATCCTGTCGGACCGGGGCGAGAAGGACCTGGCCCGGAAGATCCTCGAGGAGGTGATCGCGAACGAGCCGATGTTCGCCACCAAGTCGGAGGCCGCCGATCTGCTCGCCAAGCTCAAGAAGGAGGCGGGCGAGAAGTAGTCGCTCCGCATCCGAGACATCACGGGCCGGTCGGTGGCGGGTCAGTCCGCTGCCGGCCGGCTCGTCGTTTTTCCGGTGATCGGGGACTTGGCCGGAGGTGCCGGGATCGGCTCGGCCACCGGTTCGGGCATCGCCGTCGTGGGCATGGCTCGGGTGGGCGCGGG
>JAGWWA010000134.1 GCA_018970605.1 Planctomycetota bacterium
GTAGCGATGAGTTGGAAATCCTGAGCGGGTAGGCGAGGGGGTCGGCGAACGCTCGAGGAGCCTTGGGCGTATCCTCGCCCCGGCGACGAGACTTTTGCCGCCCCCGAGCCGTTGATACACGTATCTCAGACGCGCTCTAAGGCAATCCCCATCGCTCACGCGATTGGGCTTCCTGAGCCTCGGACTCGAGCGAGGGGCTGCCCGTGCCCGGGAGCCGGGCTATGGGAGCAAGCGAAGCCAGGATGGCGAAGCGCAGCGGACATGCAGAGAGCGGATGCCACGATGGCATCCGCGAACGTCCGGCGACGGACACGGGCAGCCCCGAGCGGGCGGTGCTGCCAATCAGGCAAACTTTGACAACCTGTACCTACGGGATCGTCATCACGAAACCGACGTCGTCGTTGCCATTCGCGGCTGCTTCGCTGCGTGGCGGAGGCCCGCCGTCGTCGCCGCCATCGGGCCCGATCGAATAGACCGAGAGCCCCGTGTCGCCCCGCTTCATCACCAGCGGCTTGCCGCCCTCCGCAAAGGGATCCGCGGGCAGCACGAATGACGGCGCGGATCCCAACGCTGCCGGCTCGAGCGGGAGCACGCCAGTTGCCAGTCGCTGCTTCGTCGCCGCCACGAGCGTTGCGGCCGCCCGCCGTGCCGCCTCGTCGCGGGCCCGGGCCTGCAGCACACTGCTGAGCGCCGGAACCATCATCCGGGAGAGCATCCCGGGCGGTTTCCCGAGATGATTCTTCTCAAGGGCCTCCGCCCCCCGCTTCGTCTGCGGGAAGTCCGTGCGTCCCTCACGACCTGCCGCCAACTGCTGATAGTCGTGCATCAGCCGCCGGTAGCCGTCGAGGTCGCCCGGCAGGAAAAACACCCGGAAGATCGGGCCGATGTCGTGGATCGTGCGGGTACCGTCCGCCTGATCCGGCCCGAACACATCGCTCCCAGCCAATCGCCCGTCGGCAAACCCGGCGAAGGTCGCAAGCCCGAAAGCCTCCTCGCCGTAGAGCGCCGGCAGGAGGTCGAACGGCCGGCCCACGAGATCGCGGACATCCGGCGATTCGAGCAGCGGTGCGTCGTCGGCCCCAAGCCGTGGCAGCAGATCGCTGAGTTCGGTCAGGGCCACGCGCTCCAGCGCGACGCCCACGAGATACGACACCAGAATCGGCTCCGAAGCCGCGTGGCGGCCGAGGCGCTGGATCCGGACGATGTCAGCCAGGGCGTCGGCGGCTCGCCCCTCGGCTGCGGCCCGCCGAGCGGCAAGGGCCAGAAGCCGTGCTTCGCTCCGGAGCCCCTGAATCTCCGCGAGGATCATGTCGATCGACGGCCTGCTCCAGTCGCGGGTGAACCGACATGTGTCGCGATCGGCGGCACGGCGAACGAGGTCCAGCGTGGCTGCATGACGATTGAGAAACACCGTCACCGCCTCCCGCATCACATCGCCTTCCGGATCGATCGGCGAATCCTCAGCGTTAAAATCCTTGTCGGCCGCGATCGCCGCACCGGCCTGCAGGTGCAGGGGCGCGGCATTCTCGTCGTCGGCCACGATCGGCGGCAGGTTCGACTGCATCAGGTGTGCGGCTTCGAGCCGCAGGTAGGGCGCCTGGGCGACGACGGCGTTGTCGAGGATCAGGAGAGTCCCGAAGGTCACGGCCGTTGCGATCACGGCAAGCGCCGTCAGGCCGATGAGCGGCCAGCGGGCCGCCGGCGGTTCGTGGCTGTCGCGTGCCGCGAGACCGGCCCACACGATCCACGCGCCGCCGATCGTGAGCGACATGAGTATCGTGATCGCCTGCGGAAACCAGTTCGACTGGATCCGCATTCCGAAGGCGAGCCACCACGCTGCCGCCACGATCGGCAGCATGGCGATCACCGGCAGGCCAGCGCCAATCGCCGCCAGGAGTGCCTTCAGCCAGCCAAGGGTCACCCGGGCCGCCGCCGCGGTGCAGGCCGCGGTCCAGAGCAGCCCCGCCACGACGGCGAACAGAAAAAACAGACCATGGCCCATCAGGGAGCCTCTACGATCAGCCCGGGGACGTGCGCAAAATGTTCATCGTAAGCAACGATCCGGCCGCCGTTCTCCAGGGCGGCGGCCGCGATCCAAATGTCGTTGGTGGGAATGGGCGTCCCATGCCGACGCAGCGTTGCCACCAACGCCCCGTATCGCTCCGCCACGTTGTCGGTGGTATCGATCACACTGACGCCGGGCTGCCGCCGAAACTGGGCCAAGAGGGCTACGTTCTCCGCGGCCCGCGAACCCGCATGAAAACCGGCATGGAGCTCACCCAGAACGGTGGCCGGGATGCATACTTCGTCAGCGTGCTCGAGCAGGGCCTGAAGCGGCGTGTGGCCCCGCATGAGCCGGCTGTAGCCGCTTGTGTCGAGGCACAGGCGGATCACTGCCAGACCTCCTCGTCGAGCCGTTCCAACTGCCCAACCGCCTCGTCAAACGCGGCTGCCTCGTCGGAAGTCCAACGCCCGCCAAACGCCGCCAGGTCTCGCTTGGGTCCGGTGGGCCGAGTGATCCCGGTGACCTCTTCCAACAGTCGGATCACGGTCTGATTCAGGCTGCTCCCTGTACGACTCGCGAGCTGCCGCAGCCTGGCTTCGACCGATTCAGGGAGGTTGCGGACAGTGATTTGAGGCATGAATGCATCCAGAATGCCTGCATTTTAGCATGCATCAAGCAATCGCTCAAAACCTTCGGTTTCCAGCCTGCCATACCGGCCCTATTCTGGAAGCTTCTGCGGGCCGTGATGCCCGCCTTGCGCACCGGAGCCACCATGGCCGACGCCGACCCCACCGACATCCCAGCCACCGCCGCCAAGCCGTCTGCCGTCGAGGTGACGAAGGCCGCAAGCAACTATCTCGCGGGCGACATCGCCAAGGAACTCACCGACGGCGCCCCCGGATTCGGCAAGGGCTCGATCCAACTCCTCAAGAACCACGGCACCTACCAGCAGGACGACCGCGAGACCCGGAAGAAGTCGGCCGACGGCAAGAAGAGCGAGCGGCAGGTCTCGTTCATGATCCGCACCTGCGTGCCCGGCGGGAAGCTGACGGCCGCTCAGCTGCTCTCGGCCATGGATCTGGGCGATGAAGTGGGCAACGGCACGATTCGGCTCACCACCCGGCAGTCGATCCAGCATCACGGGGTGGTGAAGGGCGACCTGAAGCCCTTCATGAAGCGGATCCACGACATCCAGATGTCCACGCTGGCCGCCTGCGGCGACGTCGAGCGAAACATCATGTGCTGCCCGGCCCCGATCCACGGCAACGCGGTCCGCGACGAGATGCAGGCCAAGGTGGACGAACTGGCCAAGCACCTCGCCCCAAGGACGCGGGCCTACTACGAGATCTGGCTGACCGACCCCGACACGGGCGAGAAGACGCTCGCCGGCGGCACCTCAGCCGACAAGGACGTGGAGCCGATCTACGGCCCGACCTACCTGCCCCGGAAGTTCAAGACGGCCTTCGCGCTTCCCGAAGACAACTGCACCGACATCTACGCCAACGACCTTGGCTTCCTCGTCGTCCACGAAAACGGAAAAATCCTCGGCTACAACGTGCTCGCCGGCGGCGGGATGGGCGTGACGCCAAGCGCCGCCAAGACGTTTCCCGCGCTCGGCAAGCGGCTCGGTTTCGTGCCCCCGGAAGACGTGTGCGCGATTGCCGAGGCGATCGTCAAGGTGCAGCGGGACTTCGGCAACCGCTCCGACCGCAAGACGGCCCGCCTCAAGTACACGATCCACACGATGGGGCTCGAGGCCTTCCGAAAAAAGGTCGAGGAGTACTTTGGCAAGCCGCTGGCTCCCTGCCATCCGGCCGACGTCCACGGCTTCGACGACCACATCGGCTGGTTCGAGCAGGGGGACGGAAGGTTTTTCTATGGGCTCAATGTTGAAAATGGTCGCGTTCACGACACCGGCGACTTCCGGCTGAAGACGGCGCTGCGGCGGATCCTCCACGACCTCAAGCCGGGCGTGAGGATCACCGCCCATCAGAGCCTGTTATTCACCGACCTGGGCGTCACCGACCGCGAGCGGATCGCGAAAATTCTTCATGACCATGGCGTGAAGACCTCGGAGGAGATCTCGACCTTGCGCCGCTGGAGCATGGCCTGCGTGGCCCTGCCCACCTGCAGCCTGGCCGTGGCCGAGAGCGAGCGGGTGCTCCCAGGCCTGATCGATTCGCTCGAGCCCGAGGTCGCGAAACTCGGCCTCGCCCACGACGCCTTCACGGTGCGAATGACCGGCTGTCCCAACGCCTGCGCCCGCCCCTACAACTCCGACATCGGCATCGTCGGCCGCACCCTCGGGAAGTACACGATCTTCCTCGGCGGCCGCCTGCTCGGCGACCGGCTCAACGAGCAGTACAAGGACGTCGTCCCCTTCGACGATCTCTCCAGGGAAATCACGGCCGTGCTCGCCTGCTACAAGGCCGAACGGAAGGCGGGCGAGACGCTCGGCGACTTCTGCCACCGCAAGGGTGTCGACGGCGTCCGCACATGGGCCGACCAGTGGCTGGCCGGAGCCCGCGGTCACGGCTGACCGTCACCCTTTTCCGGAAGCAGGGTCTCGCGGCATGTCGCATCGACGCTCGATCGTGGCCGCCGTGGTGGCCACATTGACGGCCAGTTTGGTGGTCAGCGTGTTCGCCGCCGTGCCGGCGGCCACGGCGCGCGGCACAACACCCCCCGCCGACGTTCTCGACGTCGCTCCGGTCTGGGCGGGCCATCCTGTCGGATTCTCCTTGCTCACCGTGCATAACCGGCAGTTGGTCGGGTTCTATGACGCCGACCGCCAACTCACCGTGGCGGTGCGGTCGCTCGGCGAGCAGGCGTGGACGTTCGTGCCGCTTCCCAGGCACACCGGCTGGGACAGCCACAACTCGATCGAGATGGCGGTGGATGGCGACGGCTTCGTGCACCTCGCCGCCGACATGCACACCTCGCCGCTCGTCTACTTCCGCTCCCGCCACCCGCTCGACGAGCCTTTCGGGGCTGACTCGTTCGAGCCGCTCCATCGCATGATCGGCGACCAGGAGAACCGCGTCACGTATCCCACGTTTCTCCATGACGACACCGGTGCGCTCGTGTTCATGTATCGACACGGGTCGAGCGGCAACGGCGACCAGATCCTCAACCGCTACGACACGGCAAGGCGGCAATGGCGTCGGCTCCTCGACGAACCGCTCACCTCGGGCCGGGTCGGTGACGCGACCATGAACGCCTACTTGCACGTTCCCGTTCGCGGGCCCGACGGCTTCTTCCATCTTGCCTGGGTCTGGCGCGACACGCCCGATTGCGAGACCTGCCACGACGTCTGCTACGCCCGGAGTCGAGATCTCGTCCACTGGGAGCGGAGCGACGGCACGCCGCTAGACCTACCGATCACGGCCGCCACCGGCGAGGTGGTCGATCCGGTTCCGGCCGGCGGGGGGCTGCTCAATGGCCTCCTCCGGATCGGCTTTGATGCCGCCGGGCGACCCGTGCTCTCGTACCACAAATACGACGATGCCGGTCGGTCGCAGATCTTCACCGCGAGGCTCGAGGACGGCCGCTGGCGGATTCGGCAGACGAGCGACTGGTCGGAACGCATGGAGTTTTCGGGCCGCGGCTCGATCGGCCTCGAGGCGTCCGTGGGGTCGGTGACGCTGGCCGATGACGGCACGCTGCTCCTGGATCACCGCACCCCGACCGCGAGCGGCACCTGGCGGCTCGATCCCGACACGCTCGCGGCCGTGGGGCTCGCCGCCCGGCAACGCCGCAAGCCCGCACCGCTCGGCCGCCTCGAATCATCGTGGCCCGGGATGCAGGTCCATTGGCAGAACGACTCGGGTGCCGCGACGCCCGGGCGACGGTTCATGCTCCGCTGGGAGACGCTCGCCCCCAACCGCGACCGGCCGCGAGCCGAACCATGGCCACCACCGAGCATGCTGCGGGTGATCGAAGTCGATGGCTGATACGCGTCACACGTGATCCTGAGGCGTTCCTGCGGCGGTGTCACTCCGCCAGGAACCCCCGAGCGGGAGCGAGGGGATCGTGCGTGGCGGCGGCGAGCGACGCGTGCCGATCCGCGGAGCCGTTCCCGTCGCTTCCGCTCCGGGCTTTGAGGGTTCAGTGGAAAACGCGCGCG
>JAGWWA010000022.1 GCA_018970605.1 Planctomycetota bacterium
TTGCAGACGGTGTAGGGGATCTCCTTCGTCATCGTCTCATACACCGGCTTGCAGACCGTGTAGCACTGCTCGCGGGTCTCGTACACCGGCTTGCAGACGGTGTACGGGATCTCCTTCGTGCGGGTCTCATACACCGGCTTGCAGACCGTGTAGCACTGCTCGCGGGTCTCGTACACCGGCTTGCACACGGTGTAGGGGATCTCCTTGGTCATCGTCTCGTACACCGGCTTGCAGACGGTGTAGGTCCGCTGACGGGTCTCATACACCGGCTTGCAGACGGTGTAGGGGATCTCCTTCGTCATCGTCTCATACACCGGCTTGCAGACCGTGTAGCACTGCTCGCGGGTCTCGTACACCGGCTTGCACACGGTGTACGGAATCTCCTTCGTGCAGGTCTCGTACACCGGCTTCATCACCGTGTAGCACTGCTCGCGGGTCTCGTAGACCGGCTTGCAGACCGTGTAGGGGATCTCCTTCGTGATGGTCTCGTAGACCGGCTTGCAGACCGTGGTCCGGATTTCCCGGGTCTTGGTCTCGTAGCAGGGCTTCATCACCGTGTAGCACTGCTCGCGGGTCTCGTAGACCGGCTTGCAGACCGTGTAGGGGATCTCCTTTGTGACCGTCTCCCACACCGGCTTGCAGACCGTGGTGCGGATCTCGCGGGTCTTGGTCTCGTACACGGGCTTCATCACCGTGTAGGGGATCTCCTTCACGACGGTCTCCCACACGGGCTTGCACACCGTGTAGTTGATCGTGCGCGAGCGGGTCTCCCAGACCGGCTTGCAGACGGTGTACTCGACCTCCTTGAACGACTTCTCCGTCTCGTAGCGGACGCAGTCGATCTCCCGCTGCTCGACGACCTTCTCGCAGACCGTCTTGTAGCAGGTGTACTGCTTCTGCTCGTACACGACGTCCTTGACGAACCTCGTGCCGCAGCACGACGGCGCCGCGCCGCAGCTCGGCTCGTCGGACGACTCACAACTCGAACACGACGCACGCGCGCTGGCGAAGCTGACCGTGGTCATCTTCGCGTCGCCGTGCTTGTAGCTGGCGAGACCGCAATACGCGGCGTCGGCCCGATGGACCGACGTCACGACGCTGGCGATCGCCAACAGACAGGCGAACCACGTCCTTTTCATGTCTGCCGCCTCTGTTGAGGAGGCCTCCTGCACTGGGGTGAAACCGGGAAACGACCGTTGGGAGTGCGGGATGGGCAGCCCATCTCCACACAACCTCAAAGATCGACCACAAACTCCCCGCAGGTTGACCACTCAACGCAATCATCCGGGTTTTTCTAGAGCCCCAGGCGCGTTACAACCGTCAGGGTCCCGGGGCCGGGACTCGGTTCCTTGGCTAATCCCGGCCCGACCGTTACAGTCCCACCGCGATTCTTGGAACGTGCCCACCGGCAGTGTTTGCCATGACGGATCAACGTCCCCATCCGACACACGCCGCGGACCTGCCCTCCGACGCCTCGGTGCCGAAGGTGGTGGTCAGCAGGTTGAGCCTCTACCTACGGGAACTGCAGCGGCTGGTGGCATCGGGGCAGCAGACGATCTCGTCAAACCAGCTCGGTGCCCTGCTGGGCTTCAGCGATGCCCAGGTCCGCAAAGACCTTGGATTCTTCGGCCAGTTCGGCTATCCCGGCGTCGGCTACCGCTGCGACGAGCTGATTCGGGCGATGCGGGACATCCTCGGCACGAACCATTCCTGGAACGTGGCGATGGTGGGGGTGGGAAACCTCGGCCAGGCGCTGCTGGGCTACCGCGGCTTCGGGCGGCAGAACTTCGCGATTGCCGCCGCGTTTGACGCCGACCCCACGAAGGTGGGCCAGACCGTGCAGGGGCTCCGCATCCAGCCGCTCGAGGAACTCGCGGCCACGATCCGCGAGCAGGGGATCCGCCTCGGCATGATCGTCGTGCCGGCCGAACGGGCCCAGGAGGCGGCGGACCGGCTGGTGGCGGCGGGCATCGAGGGGATCGTCAACTTCGCCCCCGTCACGCTCGCCCTGCCGCCGCACGTGCAAAACGTGGGCGTTGATCTGGCCATCGAACTGGAGCAGCTCTCGTTTGCGGTGACGAGCAAACTTGCCAAGGCCACAGCGGAATCGACCGGCCAGGTCGAGCCCTGATCCCCGGGCAGCCGTACGCCTTACGTCGAAATCGGGGGGGAGCGCTTTCCTCACTTCTGCAATGACGAGCCGCGAGGGGCTGCCCGTGCCCAGGAGCCGGGCTACGGGAGCAAGCGTAGTTGAAATCCCGGGAGTCGTGCTCTGCACGACTCCCATAAGCCGGCGCCGACGCCGGGACGGCGGCGCTGGCGTGAAAACCGATAGGCGAAGCGCAGCGGACATGCAGAGAGCGTCGGGCAGGATGCCCGACGCGAACGTCCGGCGACGGGCATGGGCAGCCCTGAGCCCAGTGCGAACCGGGAAGACACACAGGTTGAAAACCAGTGCTACGAGGAGCCCTCGGCCCTCGCAAGGGCCATGCCGGGTGCGGCGGCTAACACTTTGCGCACCAGTCGTGTAAAAAGTGTCGAAATGCCCGATGGTGTAACGGTAGCACAAGGGATTTTGGTTCCCTTTGTCTAGGTTCGAATCCTAGTCGGGCAACTCCCCCTTTCCGGTGTGGCCCTTGCATAGGCCACGGAAGACTGGCAGACTTTTTCAGTCGGCCTCAGAACGCCGACGCTTCTTTCCGCAAGGAACCGCTGGTGAACCGCTGATCGTCGTCCCCCCATGGATGACGCTTCCGATGCCGCCGCGACCGACCCTGGTCGCCCTCCCCGTGCATCGCCCGTTCCCAGCCCGTGATCGCCCATGGCGATCAGCCTTTCGTTCGTCCCTTGCCAAGGAGTGTTTCATGCCCCGCCTTGCCGTCGCCGTCGCCATCCTCGCCTCGCTCGCCGCCACAGCCTCACGTGCCGACACGGTCTACGCCACCAGCTTCTCCACCGGCGAACTCATCCGCTACGACTCGACCGATCCCGCCGGCACGAAGACCGTGCTGTCGGGATCCGGCAGCATGAGCAAGCCGGCCGCGATCGCGATGGGCCCGGATGGCAACCTCTATATCGGGCAGGATGGAGACGCGGCCACGATAGCCCCGAGCATCTCGCGGTTCGATCTCACCACCAACACGCTGTCCACCGTCTACACCTTCGCGGCATTCGAAGTCTTCCCTGGCAGCCTGATCTTCAAGGGAGCCAACCTGCTCGTCGGCCGAAATCCGTTCTTCGGCAACACCGGCCCGATCGTGCAGATCGCAGGCGCGACCGGCGGCCCGACGAGCGCCAGCGACTACACGACCGGCGGCAGCCTTGCGAGCAGCCCGGGCCTCGCGTTGGCCGCCGACGGCCGGCTCTACGTGAGCGACCAGACCTACAACTTCGGCACTGGCATCGCCAGCGGGCCGGTGAAGCGGTTTGACGCCGCGGGTACGTATGTGGGCGAGGTGATCGCCAGCGGTTCCAGCGGACTCGCGGGCCCCACGGGTCTGGTGGTCAGCGGATCCACGCTCCATACGGCCAGCATCATGACGGGCGCCGTGCTGCGAACCGATCTCGACACCGACGTCACCACCGCATTTGCGAGCACTGGCGGCCCCTTCGAGGTTGGCCCTCTCGCCATGCTCGCGAACGGCACCCTGCTCGGCGGCAGCCCCTCGGGCTCGGGCTCGATCTATCATTTTGGAACCGACGGCACGCTGCTCAGCACCTATGCCTCCGGCCTGGGCCAGGTCGGCGGTATCGTGGCGGTGGCGGCGGTGCCCGAACCCGCCTCGATCACACTGGCCGCAGGCGGCCTTGCCGCACTGGGCTGGATCCTCCGTCGCCTCCACCAACGGTCGCCCACATGAAAAGCCACCGCGGCGTCACCCTCGTCGAACTGCTCGTGGTGGTGGCGATTCTGGCCACGACGATCGGGCTGCTCTTGCCCGCGGTCCAGACCGCACGCGAGACGGCGCGGCGGTCGAGCTGCACCAACAATCTGCGACAGATCGGCGTTGCCGCCGCCAACCACGAGTCGGCCCGTGGCCGATTTCCGGTCGGTGCCGAGTCGCGGCAGTGGGACGAGCGACCCGATTTCCCGCATCAGTTCTTCCGCTGGTCGGTGCTCGCCCACCTCACGCCGTACTACGAGGAGGAGCAGTTGCTTCGCCGCCTCGACCTCACGGTGCCGCTCTACATCGGCCTCTCGCCCGGCGACATCGCCCCGCGAAACAAGCCGATCGTGAAGCTCACGGTGCCGCTGTTCCTTTGCCCGAGCGACATCTCCATGCCCGTGGCCGACTCCTTCGGGCCCACCAACTACGCCGGCTGCACTGGCACCGGCATTGCGGGCGGCACGCCCTTCGAGACCGACGGCATGTTCGGCATCAACTCGCGGACGCGGGTCCGCGACATCACCGACGGCCGCTCCAAGACCGTGGCCTTCTCCGAGAGCACCCTCGGCTCCGGCCCCAAGGCCACCTCTTCGCCGGACGGCATCCAGCCGGCCACCGGTTACGGGTTTGTGTTCACGACACCGCTCACCGACGCGGCCTGCAGCCGCCCCTTCTACTACAACTTCACCGATCTCCGCGGCTTCTCATGGGCCAACGGCGAATACCGCACCACGCTCTACAACCACGCCCGCCAGCCCAACAGCGAGTCGCTCGACTGCCTGGCGGCCCTGATGACCACGGCTGACGTGGCCAAGATGTACGCCGGCTACGGCTGGCGAACGGCCCGCAGCCGTCACCGAGGTGGCGCGACCGTGGGAATGGCCGACGGATCGGTGCGATTCGTGGCCGACGCGGTTGACCCCGGAGTCTGGAGGGCTGCGGCGTCGATCGCGGGCCGCGAAGCGGAACCGCTGCCGTAGTAGCAGCCCCCGTAGTACAAGGTTTCCAACCTGTGGCCTCTGCGGCCTCTCCTTGCCCGTCACGCAGGACAACGGTGGCACGCGTGCTTCAGGCGTGGCTCGCCAACCTGCATCTCCGGTGACGAGGCGGACGACTACGTCGGGTATCGCTTCCGCAGCGCCGCGATCACCTTCCGCATATCGGCCGGCAGCGGACTGGTAAACCGGAGTTCCTCGCCCGTCACCGGATGCACGAAGCCGAGTTCTGCGGCGTGGAGCATCACCCGCGGAGCGGCGGACTCGTCCTGCAGCCCGTCCCGCCGCGACGAACCGTAGACGCGGTCGCCGCACACCATCTGCCCGCTCTCCGACATGTGGATGCGGATCTGGTGCGTACGGCCTGTCTCGAGGCGGCACTCCACCAGCGTGTAGTCGTCGCCAAAGTGCTCGAGTGGTGCCACGTGCGTGATCGCCTCCTTGCCGTCGTCGCCCTCCGCGCTTCCCCGGCGGCCGTCGCCACGGTCGCGAAGGAGATTCGAACGAATCGTGCGGGGCTTCGCACGGCCGACGACGAGGGCGAGGTAGCGGCGATGCGTGGTGTGGAGCCGGAACTGCTCGGCGAGGATGCGGCTGGCGGGAACGTTCCTGGCAAACACGACCAGGCCGCTCGTCTCACGATCGATGCGATGCACCGCCCGCACCGGCGGAATCCTTCGCCGCTTCGGCTCGGCCCGCCCTGCCACGCCCCCGAAGCGACGGTGGAGATGGCGGCCGATCGCGTCGGGCACCAGTTCCTCGAGCGTGGGCTGCATCTGCCGCCGCCGGGCGGGCCAGGAGAGTTCCTCGTGGTGCCGCGTGGTCGTCAGGCCCGTCGGCTTCTCAACCACCACCACGTCGTCATCGACGTGGACGACCCGCACGTCATCGGCCTTCGGCAGCGCAGCCGCCGCCACCTCGAGCACCTTGACGACCTCGCCCTCCTTGAGTCGGCGGGCCTCGTCCGTGCAAACGTTGCCGTGCACGAGCACGTGCCTCGACCGCACCAGTTTCTGCACTCGCGACCAGCTGGCGTTCTCCAGCCGGGGCCGCAGGAAGGCCGCGAGCGTCTTGCCGCGGTCGGCCTCGGTGACGTGATGGACGGTGCCTGCCTGGCGTTTCATGGTGCGTCGATGATGCCACGGACGGACCGCTCGAACCACGCTTGACCCGTTTTTCCGCGGTTTTAGACTCTGGCGGGAGGATCGTGCGTCCGAAGCCTCCGTCGTTTTTCGCGTCGTGAGGACTTCCGTACCGTGCCCGGCACCTGCGTGATCGGACTGCAGTGGGGCGATGAGGCCAAGGGCAAACTCGTCGACATCCTCACCGAGTCCCACGACGTCGTCGTCCGTTATGCCGGTGGCGCCAACGCGGGCCACACGGTCGTCTTTGGCGGCCAGACCTGGAAGCTCTCGATCATCCCCAGTGGCATTCTCCGCGGGGGCGTGGCCTGCGTGATCACCGGCGGCGTCGTGCTCGATCCGGCCAAGGTCATCGACGAGATGGACGGCCTCGAGTCGCGCGGACTGCGAATGGAAGGCCAACTGCAGATCAGCGACCGGGCCCACGTCGTCTTTCCGTGGCACGTCGTCGAGGACCGACTGCTCGACTCGAGCCTTTCCGGCGGCGGGGCGATCGGGACCACGGGCCGAGGCATCGGCCCCTGCTATCGCGACAAGGTCGGCCGCGCCCTGGCCATCCGCCTCGGCGACCTCTACCGTCCCGATTTTCGGGAGAAGGTGGAGCACGTCGTGGCCTTCAAGAACCGGCTGTTCGCGTCGTGGCCGGCCGGCACCACCACCCCGCTCGACGCCGCGTCGATCCATGCCCAATACGCCGCCTATGCGGAACGGCTTCGACCCCACGTCGTCGACACCACCGCGTTTTTACTCGACGCCGTGGAGCAGGGCCGCCGCGTGCTCTTCGAGGGCGCGCAGGGCGCCCTGCTCGACATCGACCACGGCACGTTCCCCTACGTGACCAGCAGCAACTCATCGGGCGTCGGCGTGTCGAGCGGTTCGGGAATACCCGGTCGCTGGATGGACCGTATCGTCGGTGTGGTGAAGGCCTACTCGACCCGCGTGGGCGGCGGCCCACTGCCCACGGAGCAGGACAACCCCACGGGCGTCCACATCCGCGAACGCGGCCGCGAGTACGGCACCGTGACGAAGCGGCCGCGCCGCTGCGGCTGGTTCGACGCCGTGGCCGCCCGCTATTCCGCGAGGCTCTCGGGCGTGGACGAACTCGCCGTGATGCTCCTCGACGTGCTCGGCGGCCTCGATGAGCTGAAGATCTGCTCGGCCTACGAAATCGACGGCCGCCGTGTCACGCAGTTCCCCAGCCAGATCGGCGACCTCGAACAGGCGATTCCGATCTACGAGACGCTGCCCGGCTGGCAGGAAGAACTCGACGCTGTCCGCAGTGAGCACGACCTGCCGACCAACGCCCGTCGCTACGTCGACCGGATCTCCGAACTGCTCGACCGCCCGGTGTCGATCGTGTCGGTCGGACCCGACCGTGCCCAGACCATCATCCGCGGCCCCGAGGCGACGCGCCGACCATGGCTCTCTCCCCAGCCGGCGAAGGCGTGACTTCCACAGCGGAGGCTCGCACAGGCGAACGGCCCCCCGGGCCGCGGCACGTCGCCATCATCATGGACGGCAACGGCCGCTGGGCGCAGCGACAGGGCCTGCCCCGCATCGAGGGGCATCGCCGCGGCGTGGCCACGGTGCGGCGGATCACCGAGCACGCCGCCCGACTGGGCATCGAGCAGCTCACCCTCTACTGCCTGTCGAGCGAGAACTGGCGTCGCCCTCAGGCAGAGCTCTCGTTTCTGATGCACCTGCTCGAGCAGTACATGATCGAGGAGCGATCCCTGCTGATGCGGCAGCGGATCCGACTCGCGATGATCGGCCGCCGCACGGGGATTCCCGACGACACGCTCCGGGCCCTCGATCAGACGGTCGAACTCTGCTCGGCCAACGACGGCATGCGGCTCTGCCTGGCCATCAACTACGGCGCCCGCGGGGAAATCGCCGACGCGGCCCGGAGCCTCGCCCGCGACGCGGCCGCGGGCCGGCTCGATCCCGACACCATCGACGAGGCCTCGTTTGCCGACCGGCTCGACACCGCCGGAATGCCCGACCCCGACCTCTTGATCCGCACCGCGGGCGAGATGCGGATCAGCAACTTCCTTCTCTGGCAGATCAGCTACGCCGAGATCTGGGTCACCCCGGTGGCCTGGCCGGAGTTCGAGGAGCGTCATCTCGACGAGGCGCTGTCCTCGTATTCGAGCCGCGACCGCCGGTTCGGGGGCCTGACGCCGTCGTGAACACAGTATCCGCGTCATCATCGACCTCACGGAGCAAGTTGGTCTCGCGACTGATCGCGGGGATCGGAGTGCTCGCGTCGTTCGCCGCGCTCGCCTGGGCCGACGCCACCGGCCTCGGGGCCGCGCCGCCGATGGCGTGGCTCCTGCCGGTCGTGCTCGTCGTGGCCGCGGGGGGAGGTCGCGAGGCCGTGAGACTGGCCAACGCCGCGGGCATCCCCCTCGCCCCGTGGCTCGTGCCCGTCGGGGCGGCGGCCATCGCCGCCGCGCCCGCGTTCGTGCGGCTGCCTGCAGAGTCCGCGGGCCGCTTCGCGAGCCTCGGGCCCGCGGCGGTCGCCTGCATGGGCGTGATCGCCGCCGCGTTTGCAAGCGGAGTCGCCCGATACACCGGCGGCGGCCGCGAGGTGGTCCGCGCCGCCGGCAGCATCGCCGCCGCCGCGGCGATCGGCCTCCCGCTCGCGTTCATGGTGTCGCTCCGGCTCCTGCCCGTGGGATCGACCGCAACCGGCCCCTTTGCCGGGCTCGTTCCCTTGATCAGCCTGATCGCCGTGGTGAAGGCGGGCGACATCGCGGCATATGTGGCCGGCTCGCTCGTCGGCCGCCGGCGCATGGCGCCGCTGCTCAGCCCCGGAAAGACCTGGGAGGGGGCGGCGGCGTCTGTTGCCGCATCCGTGGCGATGGCCTGGCTGGTGATCGAATGCGGTGGCGACAACCTCGCCGCGAGGCCGCTCGGCGGCTGGCTCGTCTACGGACTGCTCGTCGGGATGGCAGGCATGCTGGGCGACCTTGCTGAGTCGCTCGTCAAGCGGGATCTGGCCGCGAAAGACTCGGGGAGCATCCTCGGTGGCATGGGTGGGTTTCTCGACCTCGCAGACTCACTCCTGCTCGCCGGCCCGGTCGCCTGGCTGCTGTGGGCCGCTGGGTAGGCGAAATCCGGGGAATTTGGTCGGTTCGTCCGGCCTGGCCGGCCGGTGGGGTATAGTGGAGTCAGAGGTTCCTTTCCCCCGAGACCGTCGGTGGCCGCCAAGCCGCCGCGGGTTTCGATGCCCCGCTCCACGATCGCGGTCGTCGACTCAAAAAGACTCGGCGCCATCTTCGGGCCGCGAGACCAGCACCTCCGCCGAATTCGCGAGGCACTCGGGGTCGGCGTGTCGGCGCGCGACGACGCCATTCACATCGACGGCGACGAATCGGCCGTCCGCCGCGCCACCGAGATCTTCGAGGAACTCGACCGGATCGCCCGCGACCACGGCAGCGTGGAGAGCGACGTGGTGGTGCGGCTGCTCGCGGTGGCAAAGGGTGAAGAGCCCGCCGCCCGCCATGACCCGATCGAGGTGCACAAGCCCGGTCGCCAGCTCGTGCCCCGCTCGGCCGGCCAGGCGGGCTACGTGCAGGCGATCCGCGACAACGACATCGTGCTCTGCACGGGCCCGGCCGGCAGCGGAAAGACGTTCCTCGCCGTGGCGATGGCGGTGGCGGCACTCCGCGCCGAGCAGGTCCGCAAGATCGTGCTCGTCCGACCGGCGGTCGAGGCCGGCGAGAGCCTCGGCTATCTCCCCGGCGACCTCCAGGCCAAGATCAATCCCTATCTCCGGCCGCTGATGGACGCGCTCCGCGAGATGATGGACTACGAATATCTCAAGCGGCTCACCGAGCAGGATGTCGTGGAGATGATCCCGCTGGCCTACATGCGGGGCCGTACGCTCAACAATGCCTTCATCATCCTCGACGAGGCCCAGAACACCACCGTCTCGCAGATGAAGATGTTCCTCACCCGGCTCGGCATGGGCTCGAAGATGGTGATCTCTGGCGACACCACCCAGATCGACCTGCCCTCGGACCGCACCAGCGGCCTGGTGGACGCGATGCGCCGGCTCAACGATGTGCCCGGCTGCGGCCAGGTGAGGCTCGGCGGCGCCGACATCGTCCGTCACCGACTCGTGCAACGCATCGTGGAGGCCTACGACCACTGATGCCGATTGTCGCACCGCACAACCGTCGCCGCACCCGCCGGGGAGCCTCCGTCGACGCGCCGCAGGGCTTCTGGAGGCTGCTCCTCGACCGCGTGTCGCGGCCCGATGTGCTGGCCCGGCTCGGCGTCTGCCTGGGCGCGTCGCTGCTGCTGCTGCTGGCGCTTCGGGGCTGGGAGGAACCGTTTGCATTTCGACTCGGCTGGGTGCCGCCGCGGGGCGTGGTCTCGCGGGTGGCCTTCGAGAGGCCCGATCCGGAGGCCACGCGGACCGCCCAGGAACGGGCGGCGGCGAAGGTCCGTGTGGTCTACGCCAACGACAAGGCCCCGGTCGTCCGGCTCCGCGACGGCCTCAAGAACCGCGCCGCCGAACTGGCAGCCGCGGAGAAACTCGGACGTGGTATTCGCGAGGCGTGGCTCGAGTTCGCGCCCGAGGCGGCGGCGGTGCTCGACTCGCTGCCCGCCGAAGACGAACCCCCGCCCGTCGCCCCCGAACCACCCACCAAGCCCGCCCCTGGCGACTCGGCCGATGGCGAGGCCACGGAAGTTGCCGAAACGGCTGAGCCGCCGCCCCCCCCGGAGCCCAGCCGCGAACTGGTCGAGGCGGAACGCGAGTTCCAGCGGTTTCGCGGGCTGGTCGACACCAAGGAGAAACTCCTGCTGTTCGACAAGGCCATCGACCTCGCCTTCCAGGATCTCGCCAACCAGGGCGTGCTCGAGAAGATCCAGCACGCCTACGACGAGGGCAGCCAGAACGAGATCGACGTCCACCCGGTCGGCAACGCCGGCGAGACGACCCGCGTGCAGGTGTCGGAGGTGGTGCTCGTCGAGGCGAAGGCCAGACTCAAGACGAGGCTCAAGGATGAACTCGGCGAGGGCCCGTTCGTCGATCGGATCTACGCCTGGCTCGAGCCCCGGCTCTCCGGCACGCTCGAAATCGACCGCGACGGCACCGACCGGGCCAAGCGGGAGGCGATCGACAAGACGCCTCCGCAGTTCGTCCGCTACGCCGCCGGCGACGTGATCGCCGAGGCGAACCAGCCCGTCTCCTCCGACGAACTCGTGCTGCTGCGGCGCGAACACGAGGAGTATCTTCGGCAGCGCGACTCGCGGCAGCGGCTGGCACGCACGCTCTCGATGCTCGGCCTGTTCGCCGCGATGTTCGCCCTCTCCGGCTTCTACATCCACCTGCATCACCGCCGGCTGCTCGACGACATCAGCGACGTGCTCACGCTCGTGGGCCTGTCGCTGGCTGCCGTCGTGCTCTGCATGCTCGTCTCCAACGACGCCTGGAAGGCGGAGATCGTGCCGCTGCTGATCTTCGCGATGACCGTCGCGATCGCCTACGACGAAGACCTGGCGCTGCTGTTCACCGCCCAGGTGGCGCTCGTCGTGGTCGAGGGGCTGGGCTGGGGCCTGGCCTCCTACATCACGCTCACCTCCGCGGCGGCGGCGATGGTCTTCTGGACGGGACGCATCCGCAGCCGCAGCAAGCTGATCTACGTTGGGCTCTGGGCCGGCGCCGTGGCCACCCTCACACAGCTCGGGGCGAGCCTGCTCGACGAGCGGCCGCTCGACATGCAGATGGTTTACGAGGCCTGTCGGACGGGTGGCTGGACAATCCTCGCGGGCTTCCTGATGACCGGCCTGCTCCCCTTCATCGAGCGGACGTTCGGGGTGCTCACCGACCTCAGCCTGCTGGAGGTGGGCGACGTGGCCCATCCGCTGCTCCAGGAACTCGTCCGCCGGGCCCCGGGCACCTACAACCACTCGATCAACGTGGCAAGCCTGGCGGAAGCGGCCGCCGAGGCGATCGGCGCCCGCGGGCTGCTCGTCCGCGTGGGTGCCTACTTCCACGATGTCGGCAAGATGCTGAAACCCGCCTACTTCGTCGAGAACCAGGGCAAGGAGAATCGCCACGAGTCGCTCGTGCCTGCGATGAGCACGCTGATCATCGTGGCCCACGTGAAGGAGGGAGTGGAACTCGCCCGGCAGTACAACCTGCCGCAGCCGATCGTCGACCTGATCGGCGAGCACCACGGCACGACGCTTGTCGAATATTTCTTCCGTCGGGCGGAGGAGCGTTCGCAGGCTGACCCGAACGGCGAGGAAGTCGACGAGCAGACTTATCGCTATCCGGGCCCGAAACCTACCACCCGGGAGTCGGCGGTGTTGATGCTGTCCGACGCCGTGGAGAGCGCCAGCCGCACGCTCACCGAACCGACTCCCGCGCGGATCGCCAGCCTGGTCCACGAGCTCGCGATGAAGCGGCTGCTCGACGGCCAGTTCGACGAGTGTGGTCTCACGCTCGAGGAACTCGGCCTGATCGAGCAGAGCCTCGTGAAGAGCCTGACGGCCGTGTACCACGGCCGCGTCAAGTATCCCGATCAGCGGACGGCCTAGCCGTTCATGCAGGGAACCATGCCCCCTCGGCCGAAGACCTCCCGCCGCCCGCGGCGCACGACGCCTCCCCGCAAAGCCGCGGCCCGCGCCGGCGCGACGGTGGTCGTCGAGATCGCCAACCGTCAGAAGACCGTCGCCATCGACCGCCGCTGGCTCCGCGACGTCGTCCGACGGTCGATCACGGCGCTCGGCTTTGGGCAGGCCGAGATCGGCCTGGCGATCGTCGATGACGCCGGGATCGCCGACCTGCACGCCCTCTGGATGGGCCTCCCCGACCCGACCGACGTGATCACCTTCGACCTCGGCAGTTCCGACGGCACAGGCCTGCACGGCGACATCGCCGTGAGCGCGGAGACGGCGCGCCGGGTCGCCCGTACCCTCGGCTGGCAGCCGCGATACGAACTCGCCTACTACGTCGTGCATGGGCTCTTGCATCTCGCCGGTGAAGATGATCTCGCCCCCGCCGCCCGCCGAAAAATGCGGACCCGCGAGCGGGACGTGATGGCCGCGATCGGGCTGCCCTCGCCCCCCCGCTGCCGACGACCGCGGCCCGCGCCGCGAGGTGGCCGATGACCGCCGCCGAACTGGGATTCGAGTCTGCCCTCGTGCTGCTCGGCGTGGCGAGTGTCGCCGCGATCCAGGCTCGAGCCGTCCGCGGCGCGCAGCGGGCCACGATCGAGGAACTCTGCGAGCGCCGAGGCCGGCCGGAACGGTATGCCGAGATCGTTGCCGCGAGCGAGACGATCGCCTTCATCGCCGCATCGGTGGTGGTGGTCGCGGCCGTCGGCGCCACGCTCCTGGTGTTCCCCCGACTGATCGCGGCCGGCGACCGGTCGCTGGCGCTCGAGATCTCGGCCGTCCTGACCTGGATCGCCGTAGCCTGGCTGGCACTGGTCGTGGTGCCGATGCTGCTGGTGCGATTCGCCGGCCCGTGGATCGTGGTTGCCACGTGGGCGGTGTGGAGGCCGCTCGTCGGCGTGATCTCCCCGGCGGTGGGCCAGCTGGGGAGGCTGGCATCCCTGGTCGGCCGCCGCTCCGGCGGCGCGGCGGACCGGCCCCGAGATGAGCTTCGGCTGGCCGTGGACGACGCCCACCGGGAAGGTCGCCTCGCCGGCACCACCCGCGACATGATCAAGGGCATCATCGGGCTCGATGAAATCAAGGTCGCGACGATCATGACGCCGCGCACGAAGATCACCTCGATCCCGCTCGACTCGTCGTGGGAGGAGGCGGTCTGCCGTGCCGCCGAGAGCGGCCACACCCGCCTGCCCGTCTGGGACCGCTCGCCCGACGATGTCGTCGGCATCCTGCACACCCGCGACGTCCTCACCCGGCTCGCCGAGCCGAGCGGCAGCCGTCCCACGGATCTCCGCTCTCTCCTCCGCCCGCCGTGGTTCGTTCCGGAGTCGATGAGCGTGCACAAGATGATGCTGGAGTTCCAGCGGGGCAACACCCACATGGCCGTCGTCACCGATGAGTTTGGCGGCGTGTCGGGAGTGGTGACGATCGAGGACGCGCTCGAGGAGATCGTGGGGGAAATCGCCGACGAACACGATGAGGCCTTCACCGACGGCATCCGGATGACGTCGGCCGGAGCCTGCGAGGCGCTCGCCCACGTGCGAATCGCGGCGGTCAACGAGCGGCTCGGACTGCAACTCCCGGAGGAGGAGGATTTCGAGACGATCGGCGGGTTCGTCTTCCATCAGTTCGGCCGCATTCCGGAGGTCGGCGAGCGGATCGAGTCGCACGGCGCCGCACTGGAGGTGCTGGCCGCGACCCGCCGGCGGATCGACCTCGTCCGGGTGGAACGGCTCGGGAAAGCCGCCGATGGCCGCTGAGAAGACCACGGCGATCATCCTCCGCACGTCCGCCTTCGGCGACACGAGCAGCGTCGTCACCATCTACTGCCGGGATTTCGGCAAACTGCGGGCCCTGGCCAAGGGAGCGTGGCGGCCGAAGAGCGGATTTGACGGCGCCCTTGACCTGCTTTCCACCGGTCAGGTACTCGTCCTCCGCAAATCGTCCGGCGGGCTCGATCTGCTCACGGAGGCGAGCCTTGAAAGCCGCTTCCGCGTGGGCACGAGCCTGACGGCGGTGCTCGGCGGCCTGCACGTCGCCGAACTGCTCGACGCCCTGACGGCCGACGCCGACCCCCAGCCGGAGCTCTTCGACGTGGCGCATGCGACGGTGAGACGGCTTTCGGCTTGGAGCGGCGATGATTCGCCGGTCACCGCCCTTCTCGTCTGGTTCGAGTTTGCCCTCCTGCGAATCACCGGCCACGGTCCGGTGCTGTCGCGGTGCGCGGAATGCCATGGACCGCTGCGGGCGACCGGCCGCACCGCCTTCGGCATGCTCGACGGCGGGACCCTCTGCGACGGTTGCCGCGGCGGCCGCCGTGGCGTGGTCTCGGTCTCGGCACCGGCGCTCGCGGCCCTGCGGCTGCTGGCGGATCGACGGGTATCGCCCGACGATGTTCCGCTGCCCGCCGCCGTCGCCGGCGAGGTCCGCGGCATCATGACCACCCTGCTCTCCCACCTGCTCGGCCGACCGCTGCGCGTGCCCGCTGCGCTGTCGCGGGGCGGAAGGAGGCTACGCCACACGTGACCACGCGCTTTCAGACACGATGCCACCCGCCACGATCAGCCCGCCTGCTCGCGGCCCTGCTCGCCTGCTCGGTGCTCGCGATCGCCGGCTGCGCCTCGCTGCAAAAACCCCAGTGGCCCTGGTCGAAGACGGCCGCCACCGATCCGGAGAAGGCGATTGACAGCCAACTCGGCGAAGACGCCGAGTCGGAGGTCATCTCCTCCGAATACACGCCCTCCTCCAGCGACGCCGGCTGGGACTACTTCAAGGGGGACAACGTCAAGAAGCGATGGAAGAAGATGGTCGGCCGCGGCCCCAACGAGAAGGTGGCCCGCAAGGCGCTCGCCGAGGCAGACGCCCTGTTCCGGGCAGGCAAGTACAAGGAGGCGATCTCAAAGTACAAGGTGGCTGTGGACCGCTGGCCGGACTCGGTGATCGAGGAAGACGCCATGTGGCAGCTCGCGGAGAGCTACTTCTTCACCGACCAGTATCCGAAGGCCGAGGACCAGTACGACGAGCTCGTCAAGAAGTACGCCAACACGAAATACCTCGACCGAATCGCCCAGCGGCAGTTCGTGATCGCCCAGTACTGGATCGCCCTCGACCAGAAGACGCACCTCCCGGTGATCGTGCCCAACCTCTTCGACCGCAGCCGGCCACTGTTCGACACCCGCGGCCGGGCCCTCAAGGCGTACGACCACGTCCGCATCAACGATCCACGGGGGCCGCTGGCCGACGACAGCATCATGGCCGCGGCAAACGCCCACTTCCTCGACCGGCAGTGGCTCGACGCGGACTACTTCTACGGCCTGCTGCGGAGCGAGTATCCCGACAGCGACTTCCTCCTTCAGGCACACCTTCTCGGCCTGCAGGCGAAGCTCCGGGCCTATCAGGGCGCCGGCTACGAGGGAGGCATCCTCGAAGAGGCCGAGATTCTCGCCGACCAGGTGCTCGTCCAGTTTCCCGACCAGCTCGGCAGGGAGGAGGAGGACCGCGTGCAGAAGACGCGGGCGGAGATCGCCGCCCAGCAGGCGCTGCGGCACTGGCAGCGCGCCGAGTTCTACGCCAAGGGCAAGCACTACTCCTCGGCGCGGATCTACTACGCGATGATCGCGCAGGACTATCCCAAGACCCAGCTCGCCCAGCAGGCCCGCGAGAAGTACGTGGCGATCAAGGACAAGGCCGACGTCTCCGACGATCCGTTCCCCCTGCTCACCCGCGTACTGAACCCCGACTCGCTCAAGGAAGCGGAACTCGACGCCATGGCCGAGGCCGAGACGCAGATCGCCCGGCAGGACGAGTCGGGGGACGCCCCGCCGCGGTTCTGACGACCCCCGGCAAGGATGCCGACATGCGAGACACCGCCCACCGTCGGCTGATCATCCTGCTCGCGCCGGCGTTGGTCGTGGCCGCGGTCGTGATGCCGGCCGGGTGCGCCAGCTACCGATTCGGCAACAATACGCTCTATGCATCGAACGTCCGCACCGTCTACGTGCCGATGATCCAGAGCGACAGCTTTCGCACCACACCGGCGATCGACATCGGCGAGCGGCTCACGGAGGCCGTCTGCAAGGAGATCGAGAAGCGGACGCCCTTCAAGGTCGTCGGCAGCGCCGACGGTGCCGACAGCGTGCTCACGGCCCGAATCGTGGCCGACACCAAGCGGATGGTGGTGGAGAGCCCCACCGACCAGTCGCGATTCGTGGAGATGAACTACCAGACGCTGGTCACCTGGGCAGACCGCGGCGGCACGGTGATCGCCTCGGGCGAGGTGCCGCTCCCCGCCGCGACGGTGGATGTGGGGCAGTCGGCCGCGCTCGTGCCGGAGTTTGGCCGATCGGTCGTCAGCACGCAGCAGGAGGCGATCGTAAAGCTCGCCCAGCAGATCGTGGGGCTGATGGAAGAACCTTGGTGAGTGGGGTGCGCGCACGCGCCGCGGCCCCGGGGGGTGGGAGTCTCCTCGCGGGGATATTCCGCATCACCCGGCCCACGGCTTCCATGCCCAGCGAGCGAGCTCTCCAACGCTCGTCGATCTCCCACCCTCCAAGGACCGCTTCCCTGATTCCTGTAGCGCAGGTTTTCAACCTGCGCAATCGGGCGGCACAGGTTGAAAACCTGTGCTACGTGTGGAGCGATTTGTTCAACCCGTAGCGGAGGTTTTTAACCTGCGCCGTAGCATGTCTCGACCCGTGCTACATTCGGCCGCATGACTCACGCCCCGCTGCCCACGCACTGGCGGCTGCGCACGCGCAGCCTGGAACTGCCGCATCCCGGCGGAGCGCTCACGCGGCCGCTTGTGATGGGGATCGTCAACGTCACGCCCGATTCGTTCTCCGACGGCGGGCGGCACGCCGACGTTGAGGCGGCGGTCGCCCACGGCCTGGCGCTCGTGGCCGACGGTGCTGACATCCTCGACGTCGGCGGCGAGAGCACGCGGCCGTTCTCAGAGCCTGTCGCCGAGGCCGAGGAGCTGCGGCGGGTGGCCGAGGTGGTGCGGCGGCTCGCGGCGGAGAGCGGCGTCCCGGTGTCAATCGACACGTCAAAGGCGACCGTGGCCGAACGGGCCATCGACTTCGGTGCCGAGATCATCAACGACGTCACCGGACTCGAGGGCGATCCGCGGATGCTGGACGTGGCACGGGCGACGGGGGCCGGCGTCTGCGTCATGCACATGCAGGGCACACCCCAGACGATGCAGCTCGACCCACGATATGGCGACGTCGTCGCCGAGATCCACGCCTACCTCGCGACCCGCCGAGACACGCTCGTTGCGGCAGGCATACCACTCGAGAGAATCTGCCTCGATCCCGGCATCGGGTTCGGGAAGACCCACGAACACAACCTGGATCTCATGCGACACGCCGGACGGTTCCTCGACCTGGGGACGCCGATTCTCGTGGGCCACTCCCGCAAGGGTTTTCTCGTGAAGGCGATTGAGCAGTCCCTCGGCCGCGCAGCGACCGAAGCCGATCGTGACGCTGCCACGGCAGGCTCCGCCTGCAGCCTCGCGACCCATGGCATCCAGATCATTCGCGTCCACGCCGTGGGCCTCGTCCGCACCGCCCTCGACCTGTTCGCCGCGACGCGTTCGTGTGGGCCGGTAAGATAACGGCTTGAATCGCTCAGTCCGCGCACACCACCCTCCATGGCCATGACCTCTTCTTCCCTTCCTGCCACCTTGCTCCACGACCACTGTCGGGCCATCGCCGGCCGGGCCCGCGGGGCCGCGATCGATCTCGCCGATGCCAGCAGCGACAGAAAGGCTGCCTGTCTCCGGGCCGCGGCGTCGCGAATCCGTCGCGATGCCGCCGCGATCCTCGCCGCGAACGCCCTCGACGTTGCGGCTGCCCCGTCGTTCGGGCTCACGCCCGCCCAGGTGGACCGGCTGCTGCTCGACGAGAAGCGGGTCGAGGGCATCGCGGCTGGCGTCGAGGCGGTGGCCTCCCAGCCCGACCCCGTCGGCGAGGTGCTCGGCGAGGAAACGCGGCCCGGCGGCCTCGTCGTCCGCAAGGTCCGCGTGCCGCTGGGCGTGGTGTTTTTCGTGTATGAGAGCCGGCCGAATGTCACGGCCGATGCCGCGGCCGTCGCCCTTGCCTCGGGCAATGCCATCATCCTCCGCGGCGGTAAGGAGGCGGCCCACTCCAGCCGCCGGATCGTGGAGAGCGTCCGTGCGGCGATTGCCGAGAGCGGATTGCCCGTCGATGCCGTGCAGCTCGTCGATGTGCCCGACCGTCAGGCCGTGGGTGAGTTTCTCTCGATGGACGATCTGATCGACATCGCCATTCCGAGAGGGGGCGAGGCCTTGATCCGTCGCGTCTGTTCCGAGGCGCGAATGCCTGTCCTCAAGCACTTCACGGGCAACTGCCACGTCTACGTGGACAAGGCGGCCGCCCTCGACATGGCCGAGACGATCACGGTGAACGCCAAATGCCAGCGGATGGGCGTGTGCAACGCGGCCGAATCGCTGCTGGTGCACCGCGACGTGGCTGACGCGTTTCTGCCGCGGATCGCCTCGGCCCTCGCGGCCCGCGGCGTCGAGGTCGTGGGCGACGAGGCCACCAGAAAACTCGTCTCGGCGGCGGGAGCGGCGACCGAGGCCGACTGGGCCACCGAGTATCTGGGGCCGAAGATCTCCGCGGCCGTCGTCGATTCGCTCGATGCCGCCATCGACCACATCAACCGCTTCGGCTCGCGGCACACCGACGCGATCGTGACCGCCGACGCCGAGGCCGCCAAACGGTTCGCCTCCAGGGTGGACACCGCCTGCGTGATGGTCAATGCCAGCACGCGGTTCAACGACGGCGGCGAACTCGGGCTCGGGGCCGAGATCGGCATCTCCACCGACAAGCTCCACGCCCGTGGTCCCTGCGGCACCCGGGAACTCACCACCTACAAGTACATCGTCACCGGCACGGGCCACGTCCGCACATGAATCAACGCCTCGCACGCTGCTCCACGCTCTGCCTCGCACTCCTGATGACACCCACGTTCGCCACCCAGCCACACGACGCGACCGATGATCCGCACCTCTGGCTGGAGGACGTGACCGGCGAGCAGCAACTCGCCTGGGTCCGCGAACGCAACGCCGAAAGCACACAAGCCCTGACCAGCGGCACGGCATTCCCCGGGCTCGAACGGCGAATCCTCTCGATCCTCGACTCGAAGGAGCGAATCCCGGCGGTCACGAAGATCGGGGACCACTACTACAACCTCTGGCGAGATGCCGCGAATCCGAAGGGGCTCTGGCGACGGACCACGCTCGACGAGTACCGCAAGGCCGCGCCCGCCTGGGAGACGGTGATCGACGTCGACGCCCTCGCCAAGGCCGAGCAGGAGAACTGGGTCTGGCACGGGGCGACGGTGCTGGAGCCCGAAGACCGCCAGTGCCTTGTGTCGCTGTCGCGGGGCGGGGCCGATGCCGACGTGGTCCGCGAGTTTGACCTCGACACGAAGGCCTTCGTGAATGGCGGCTTCTCGCTGCCCGAGGCCAAGAGCCGCGTCGCCTGGCGGGGAAGGGATGGCCTGTTCGTGGCCACCGACTTCGGTCCTGGGTCGCTGACCACGTCGGGCTATCCGCGAACGGTTCGCGAATGGACGCGGGGCACGCCGCTGCACGACGCCGCCGTGGTGTTCGAAGGTCGCTCCGATGACATGGGAGTCGGGGCCTACCGCGATCTCACCCCCGGCTTCGAGCGGGATTTCATTTCCCGGCAGATCACCTTCTGGACAAACGAGTTCTTTCTCCGACGCGAGGGGAAGCTCGTCCCTGTCGACAAACCGGCCGACGCCAACGCGTCGGTCCACCGCGAGTGGCTGCTGATCGAACTTCGGTCACCGTGGACCGTCGACGGGACGACGTACCCAGCCGGCGCCCTGCTCGCCGCCGACTTCGAGGCGTTCCTCGCCGGCAGCCGGACCATGCACGTGCTCTTCGCGCCGACCGACCGCACTTCACTCGTCGCCTGGGTGGGCACCCGCAACCACGTCCTGCTCACCACCCTCGACAACGTCCGCAGCCGAGTTGAGGTCCTCACCTTCGCGGAGGGCGCCTGGCGTCGTGAACCGCTCGCGGGCGTGCCCGAGTTTGGCACAGCATCCGTGACGCCCGTGGACGAGATCGAGTCGGACGAGTATTGGCTGGTGACGTCGAGCCCGCTCGAGCCGTCGACATTGACGATCGGCTCGGCCGCGACCCCGGCGAAGGCCCCGGAGAAGCTCAAGCAGACCCCGGCGTTCTTCGATGCGTCGGGGATGAAGGTGGAGCAGCACGAGGCCGTGTCGCAGGACGGCACGCGGATCCCCTATTTCCAGATCGGCCGCGCCGACCTGCCGGCCGACGGATCCACGCCCACGCTCCTCTACGGCTACGGCGGCTTCGAGATCCCGCTCGTACCCGGCTACAACCCCGTCTCGGGCGTGGCCTGGCTGGAGAGGGGGCACGTCTACGTGATCGCCAACATCCGTGGCGGCGGCGAGTTCGGCCCGCGCTGGCATCAGGCGGCCCTCAAGGAGAAGCGACACCGCGCCTACGAGGATTTCGCCGCGGTCGCGGAAGACCTCATCGCCCGAAAGGTCACCTCGCCCGACCATCTTGGCATCATGGGGGGCAGCAATGGCGGCCTGCTGATGGGGAACATGCTCACGATGCGGCCCGACCTCTTTGGCGCGATCGTCTGCCAGGTTCCGCTGCTCGACATGCGGCGATTCAACAAACTGCTCGCCGGCGCGAGCTGGATGGGCGAGTACGGCGATCCCGACAAACCCGACGAGTGGGCCTTCCTTCGCGGCTTCTCCCCGTATCACACCGTGGCACCGGAGCGCGAGTATCCTCCGATCCTGATCACAACCTCGACGCGGGACGACCGCGTCCATCCCGGCCACGCGCGGAAGATGACGGCGCGGCTCATGGAGTTTGGCAAGCCGGTGCTCTACTACGAGAACATCGAAGGGGGCCACGGCGGCGCCGCCGACAACAAGCAGAAGGCGTTCATGGACGCCCTCGGCTGGACGTTCCTCGATCGCGAACTGACGAACTGACACCGAACCGCCGCAGGAGGGCGGCCGGCGCGCCGATCCCGAGCACGTGGACCGGGCCGGTGAATGCCGCAGCGGCAGGGTTGGCGAAACCGGCCTTCTCGGCCACGAACGTCGCCGTCACGTCGGCCCGCACGCACGCCCCAGGCGCCGTGCCCTTGTCGGCGTCGAGCCCCGACGGGAGATCGACCGCCAGCACCCGCACGGAGGCAGCTCCTGCAGCGGCACGCACGGCATTGATCGCTGCGATCGCGACAGCGACGGCGCCTCGTGGCGGGCCCACCGCGCCCGTGCCGAGCAAGGCATCGACGATCCACCCCGCCCCGATAAGTTCCCGTCGCCACGCGTCCCCGTCGGCGGCGGCCAGGCAGGTGATCGGCATGCCGCTTCGCTCGACGATCCGAAGGTTGATCGCGGCATCTCCGGCGTAGGACTCCGGCACGGCTGCCAGCACAAGCCGCACGTGATGGCCGGAAGCCTCGAGATGCCTTGCGATCACGAAACCATCGCCACCGTTGTTGCCCCGGCCGCACACGATCACCACCGGACCCGCGATGCCATGGTCCGCGAGCAAGCGCGCGGCATTCGCGCCGGCGTTCTCCATCAACACGACGCCCGGGACGCCGCACTCCTCGATCGCCAGACGATCAAGTTCGCGAACCTCCTGCCTTGCCAGCCTTGCCATCGAGCTACCGGCCTCCGGTTGACACCTCTTCACATCCCCCAGACCTCCTGTCCTGACTGCGTCGGGGGCTGGGGCGTTTGAACCGATCGTATCGACTATGCCGATCATACCGATGTGCCGAAGTTCCGACCCTCAGCCGTATGGATCTGCCTGCTCGCGTTTTTGCTGGCCGGGAAGGGCCTCCGTGCGCACGGATCCGAGCCAGCGGACGGGAGCCCCTCGGCCGAGGAGCGAATCGCAGCCCTGGAGGAGTCGCTCGGCAAGCTCAACGCCGCCGCGGAAAAGAAGAAGAGAAACGACGCCAAAAAGCCATCGCTGACCATCACCGGACAGGTTCAGGCCGATACCGTCTACTTCGGCCAGGACGAGGAGAGCCGGGTGGACGTCGGTGATCTCCAGGACGGCGTTCAGTTTCGCCGCCTTCGGCTCGGCGCCCGCGGCACGAGCTTCGAGGTGCTCGACTATTCGCTCGGCGTTGACTTCGCGCTGGCCAACCAGCCGAGCTATCTCGACAACTACCTCGAATGGAAGGACCTGCCGTACCTGCAGCATGTGCGGGCGGGCCACTACTTCGAACCCTTCTCGCTCGAGCGGGTCACGCAGAATCGCAACAACACGTTCATGGAGCGGTCGCTCGTCGACACGTTCGCACCCGCCCGCAACATGGGTGTGATGGCCTACGGCAATGCCGAAAACGAACGGGCGACGTGGGCAATCGGCACGTTTCGCACCAACAGCGACAACGTCGGCAACGATTCCTTCGACAGCGGGCAGGCCCTCACCATGCGCGGAACCATGCTCCCCTGGTGGGATGAGGCCAGCGATGGCCGCTTCTATCTTCACCTCGGCGGGGCGTACAGCTACCGCGCCGCCTACCAGAAGCAGGTGCGATTTCGAAACACGCCTGAGATCCGCAAGCAGCAACCGGCGAACGTATTCGGCCCCGTGGGTCCGCCGTCACCGAGCAACTACATCAACAACGCCCCCGGGCCATTCGCCCCGATCTTCGTCGATACCGGCTTCATCGCCGCCGACCACTTCCAACTCTTCGACCCGGAGTTCGCCCTGATCCTCGGGCCGCTCTCGCTGCAGTCGGAATATGCCTTCGCCGTCGTCGACCAGATCGGTGGACCGAGCCTGTTCTTCAACGGCTACATGGCGCAGGTGAGCTACTTCCTCACCGGCGAGCACCGACCCTACGACCGGCGGATCGGCATTCACGACCGCGTGCGGCCCTTCGAAGACTTTTTCCGGGTGCGGACGAAGTCCCGCGGAATCCAGACCGGCCTCGGGGCCTGGGAAGTCGCAGCCCGGTTCTCAAACATCGTGCTGAACGACAAGAACATTCAGGGCAACAACCTGACCGACTTCACGGTCGGCCTGAACTGGTACCTCAACCCCTACACCCGCTGGAAGTTCAACTATATCCGGGCCTTCCTGGAAGATACCAAGACGGGCCAGGGCAACAGCATGACCGACGCCTACGGCATGCGGATCGATTTCGACTTCTGAACCCTACGGCCGTGGTAGTCGAGTTCATGGCGGCAGAGGCGAGCCTCAGCAGCACAGCGATGGATCTGGAGCCGGTGCACGATCGGAGGCCTGGGCCCGATCCTTGGAGCAACCGGCTCTCCCGGCGTAGATTGAAGCCACTCCCAACGCATCACCGTTCCACTGATGAGGCCACCCCATCCGATGAGCCTTGCGTTGCCGTCCGTACAAGCCCAATCCGTACAGGCCCAACGCCGCAAGGCGTGGGGCAAACCGCTCATCTCCCGGTGCGCCCGCAGCCTCGTGTCACTCGTGGCGGCGATGTGGTTCGCGGCCGCGCCAGCCCAGACGGTGCCGCCTGTGCAGGTGGGCTTCCTCTGGCACATGCATCAACCGATCTACTACCCCGGGGAGAGCATCATCCAGACGACCAATGCCGGCCGGTTCTCGTTCTCCGTGGCGGACGTCCACAACCAGCGGCTGGGTCCGTACACCACCTGGCCCAAGGATGCCATCCAGATCGGCTCGTCGCTGCCGCATCTCGGAGCGAGCGTGTCGTTTTCCGGTTCGCTGATCAAGAATCTCAACGACCTCGAGGCGGCAGGATACTCGCAGTGGAACAACTGGGAGCAGTCGTACCGGACCGCCCGGGCCATGACGACGGCCGAGGGCAATCCGCGGCTCGACGTGATCGGGTTCTCGCAGTACCACGCTCTTGGGCCGCTGCTCGACACCCGTGACCTGCGGATGCAGATCAAGCTCCACAAACTCTCATCGCAAGACGCCTTCGGCACCAGCGTGCCCTACGCGAAGGGCTACTTTCCCGCCGAGACGGCGTTCAGCACCCGGATGATTCCCGCCCTCGTCGCGGAGGGATTCGATTGGGCGATCGTTGACAACGTCCACTTCGACCGGGCCACGAAGAACTATCCGCACACCGACTCGTCGAACCTCTACGCTCCAAACCGGGCCGACGCCGTGAATCCCGATCCAGCCGCCTCGGGCGGGGCGTGGGTGCAGCTCAACAATCTCTGGGCGCCGAGCAAGGTGAGCGCACCATTCAGCTACCGACCCCACAACGTGCAGTACATCGACCCCAGCACCGGGGTCGCCCAGAAAATCGTGGCTGTGCCGGGGGCCAGGTATGAGGGCAATGAAGATGCCCGCGGCGGCTACGGCGCCTTTCTCTACAAGCAGGTGATGGACCAGTACAAGCAGTACAACACCGACCCCAACCGACCCCTGCTCGTCGTCCTCCACCACGACGGCGACAACTACGGCGGTGGCTCGGATGCCTACTACCACGGCAACTTCCAGAGCATGGTGAACTGGGCCTCGGCCGATCCCGACTACGACGTGACCACGATCCAGGATTATCTGAAGCGTTTTCCGGTGCCGGCGAACGACGTGATCCACGTGGAACCCGGTTCGTGGGCGGGCGCTGACAACGGCGACCCACAGTTCAAGAAATGGCTGGGGCCACGAAATGCTGCGGGCTGGAGCCCCGATCAGAACAGCTGGGCTGTGCTCACCGCCGCCAAGAATCGCGTGTTCACCGCCGAAGACAAGGTGCCGATCGGCACTCTGCGGAACGTGCTCGATGGCGTCGGCACGGCCACCGAGAAGGCGTGGCACTTTTTGCTGCAGTCGGAGGCCAGCGACTACTGGTACTGGGACGGCACCGAGATCTGGGATTCAGACGTCACGCTCGGCTCCAATCTCGCGGTGCAGCAGGCCGACCAGGTGCTTTCGGCCAATCCCGGGGCCGAGGCGACGGCGCCGACCGTCTTCCTGCCACAGCGGAGTTCGTGGAACCCGGGCGGTAAGGAGTTCGGCGTCGATCAGCCCAAGGACTTCGAGATCTGGACGTTCGCCTACGACGTCTCGGGCCTGCAGAACGTGACGCTCAAGTTTCGGGTGGACGCCGACGGTGCCAATCCCCTGGGATCGACGCAGAACGAGACCTACGCGGGAGGCGCAGAGGTGGGCACGTGGCAGAGCCTGCCGATGAGCGGGGTCACGCTCACGTCTCCGTCGGGAATCCTCTCACCCACCTACCGTGCCCAGCGGTTCGGGGCGACGGTCGCAGGACTGTCCGACAAACTGATCGATTACTACGTGGAAGCGGTGGACGCCTTCGGCAACCTGACGAAGACGGACATTCAGCACGTCTACGTCGGCACGGGCTCCGGCACGACCGGTGGCGGCGGGGGCACGCCCGGCGGTGGCGGGGGAGGCACAAATCCCACTCCCTCCGGATTCACGATGGACGGCGTGCTCGACGCCTCGGCCACGCTCGCGGCCCAGAAAAACGGGATGAGCCTCTGGGTGGGCACGAAAGGCAGCAGCCTCTATGTGGCCACGCAGGATGCCGGCGAAGGCAGCGACCACTTCGTGTTTGTGGCAAAGGCGCCTGGCGGTCTCGTGGCGGCTCCCTGGGCGAAAGCGGGCCAGGTGGCCCAGTGGGATGCGTTCCTCGCCGATGAGAACGACAACACCTATTCCGCCTGGTTCGACGCGCAGGCCGCCGGCGTTTCGGCCACCGGTGCGAACGGTGGCGTTCTCGAGGGCGTGATGGATCTCGTGGGCGAGTTCGGTGCCTATCCCGACGCGGTGTATCTGGCCGTGGGCCTCTACGGCAATGGCAACGGCGGCACGCTGCTCGCCAGCCACCAGCTTCCGGGCACGCTCGACGGCGACGGAACGCTGCAGGCGAACGAGTATCTCCGCGTGCCCCTCGCTCCGTTTGCCGTCACGCTGAGCGTGACGGCGGGCCGACAGACGCAGAGCCAGGCTGGGCATGCGTCGGTCGCGGGCAACGCCCGGCTGATCAAGACGGGCAGCGGCATCTGCGTGCTCGATGCCGTGAACGGTTACACGGGAAGCACCGACGTTCAGGCGGGTGTGTTGGAGGTGTCGAATGCCGCCGCGCTGGTGAACTCGCTGGTTTCGGTGGCCACCGGCGCCCGCCTGCGCGTGGCAGGCGGCCTGCGGGCCACCTGCAGCGATCTCGATCTGCTCGGGATGCTCGACGTCGGCTCGGGAGGCCTGACGGTGACGGCAGGACTCACGGATGCCGAGATCCGCGCGGCGCTCGCCTTGGGCAGGGGCGATGGCTCATGGCTCGGTGACTCAGGAATCACATCGACCGCGGCGGCAGCGGCGGTGGCCGCAGGCCAGTCACGGGCGGTCGGGTGGATCCGCGGAGGCGGCGGGGCCGTCACGCTTGCATTTGCGGCGCCCGGCGACAGCAATCTCGACGGCGTGCTTGACGTGCTTGACGCGGCCAACCTGTTGGCTGCCGCTCGGTTTGACACCGCGGTGCCCTCGACCTGGACGGAGGGGGATTCCAACAACGACTCCGTGGTGGACATTCTCGACGTCGCGGAGTTCATGGCCACCGCCCTCTTCGATGCGGGCTCATATGGATCGGCGGGCATATCCGCGCCGGTCGCTGTGGTGCCGGAGCCGGCCTGCGGGGTGTTCGCGGTCGCTGCGGTGCTGGCATGGGCCGCACGGCGCCAGAGAACCGCACGATAAACCGTTCGGCTCACCCTCACTCGGCGTGGCAGGCTCCGCCTCGGGACGCTTCAACGACCCGCCAGCGATCACACTCGCGTGTGTACAACGGCGGCGCGGGGATCGTGTCGCGGCGGTCCAATATGGCGGCGCACACCCGTGCGGGTCTCGCCGAGGATGTGATCGGGGTGACAGCCCCGACCACACCCCTCTTGCAGAGAGAGGCGCAGAGGGGCACAGCGACATGGAGATCTGGGGCGCGATTCGACGTGAAGTGCTGGCCGGTGGCTTGAGCAAGCGGGCTGCGATCGCGAAGTGCGGGATCGGCTGTCACACACTGAAGAAGATGCTTCTTGCCTTGACGATCGATGTCCTCGATTCGTCGAGATTCGTCACTGACCGGCGAGCAGTTTGTCGAGCAGGTCGCCAACCCCGATCGAGACGGCCATCTGCTGCATGTGTTCGACGTCGAGCCTGTCGCCGATGAGAGCGACCAGCTTCGACACGTCGTCCCATTGCCGCTCAGACGTCTCGTTGGTCAGCCGGAACCATTCAAGTTTGGCCACGATGGAGTCTTCGGCCGTCGCGATCGGAATCATCGTCGTAGTGCCCGTGCCGAGGGGCTGTGGCGTAGCACGCTCCATCGCCATCAGGTCGAACGGACGGCCACGACTCACGAACACGTCGACCTTGTAGGACGTGGGCATGTGAATGAGGTTGAAGCACGACTTTCGCTGCACGGCATCGTGAACCGCGACGGGGCTGATGTAAAACTCTTCGCCGAAGGATTCGACGAAGGCCGCGACGTCGGCAGGACCCAAATCACAGATGAGATCGACATCCATGGTAGAACGGATCGCTCCGTGAAACGTGCTTGCGACGCTGCCGCCCACGTAGTGTCGGACGCCGAGCCTGCGAAGGGCCTCCGCCACGGGAGTCAGGGCGGCGATCAGGTCATCGCCGTCGCTCACGCTCTGCGCTCCTGCCGCCAGCGGCGCACCTTGGCGGCGATCTCGCCGCCGTAGGCCAACTCGATGTAGGCGAACTGCACGTCCTCTTTCGCGAGATCGGGATGTCGCCGCTGAATGGCTTCCATGGCCATGAGCCTGTTCCGCCTCGACATGGCGCACGCCTTCGTGACCCGCTCCGTCGGCGTCAGCTTTCGGAAGCACTGCAACTGAATCGCCGCGGCCTCGGACGTCGTGTCGCTTGTATAGGGAGGCATGCCCATGATCGCTTCCTGGGAGTTCAGTTTACACCGATCCCGCCAAGGAAAGGTCGGCTAAAGAAGCACAGGTCGGCGAATGACACTTCGGCAGGCATTGGCCGAGCGGGGCGGATCGCGAAGAGCAACCGCCGGAGTTGGTCGGGCTGGATGCGGCCCGATCGTGGAGATGCCGAGAGCTTCCTATCCAGGCTGGAGGCTTGGTTTTTCTCGTTGGCAGCGACCGGCGTTGAAGCCACTCTTCTCGAAGGCCGTCCGAACCGGGGGATGGAACGCCGTGAGAGGCTGTGGCTGTCAAGGTCGGGCAGCTCGTCGGGCGACGACTGAAGGATTGCCCGGTCGTCGTGGACCTGCACGAGCTCTCCACAGTCGGTCGGCGGGCCACGGCCCAACGCGACGGTGACCTGCCCCCATGAATGGAAACAGTGTTTCTCGCCGGGGTGAACTCTTGCACGCTCCGCGGCTGGGTCGGCCGCATCGACGAGGAGGCGCGAAAAATCTACGTCCACATCGCGGACGAGCAGGCCCAGGTGACCATGCGGCAGCTGGCCGAGCGCCGCCAGGCCGCCGGCCCCGCCAAGCCCGCCCGGGGGCGGAAGGGCATCAGCACAGTTTCAGCACAGTCACGGAGGTCAAACATGACACGCTGTTCAAAGAGCCTTGGAAACCCGCTTCAAAATAAGGCCCGTTCGATTCGACGATTCCCAACGAGCGGAGAGGGCGGGATTCATTCGAGCCCGTTTTCCGCTCTCCCGGATTTTCTGCGATTCCTGACGCAATGTCCATGCCTGTCAACGACTTGTGATCGTTGGTTGGCGTTGGATCGAAGCGGCCAGATTTGGCAAAAGTCAGGACCCATCAGCACAGTTTCAGCAAAGTTTTCCGAGGCCTCGCTGGAGAGGGTTGCCCTCTCCGCTCGGGGTTTTGGCAGCGCTTGCCGCCTTGCGATCGTGCCGCCGTCGGCGGCGAAAGGGGGTGCGTCATGATGCACCTCCGCCAACCGATCGTGCCTCCCAAGGACCGGCCGCTCTCCGTCCTGATCCATGCCCGGTTCTCCACCGAGGAACAGCGGCAGTCGAGCATCGACGACCAGATCGCCGCCTGCCGGGCCTTCCTCGACAGCGGCATGCCCAAGGGCACGAAGCCGTCGCAGGTGACCGTCGAGGTGATCACGGAGCCCGAGGTGAGCGGCGAGATCGCCGACCGCCCGGGGATCAACCAGGTGTGGGCCGGCATCGAGGCCAAGCGCTGGGACGTGATCATCGCCGAGGAGTCGAGTCGCCTCTACCGGCACCATACGAAGGCCGGGGAGTTGTTCGAGTCGGCCGTGGACGCCGGCGTGCGGGTGATCTGCCCGTCGGACTATATCGATACGGCCGACGACGACTGGCCGGATCGTCTGAACATGTGCCAGATGCAGCACGCGCGGTCGAACTTCTACACCCGGCAGCGGATCCGGCGGGCGCACGACGGCCTCTGGGCCCGCGGCGCCGCCATCGGCGGCACTAGGATCGGTTACAAGCGTCGACCAACCGTGCCGGCGACGGCGACGGAGCCCGCCAAGGGGCCGTTCTACGACGAGATCGATCCGGACGCGGTGCCGATCATCCGCGAAATCTTCGAGCGGATCGCGGCGGGCGAGAGGTCAGTCGAGGTGGGCGAGTGGCTCGACTCGATCAAGTTTGCCAAGGCGAGTTGGGCGCGGCAGGCCAAGTGGACAGCGGCCAACGTCAACGCCATCATCCGCCGCACGATCTACCGCGGGTTCGAGACCAACAGGGTAAAGGTCTCGAAGCGCAAGCTACGGACGGGCAAGTCGGAATGCGTCTGGAACGATGAAGACAAGATCCAGACGCGCGAGAGTCCGCACCTGCGGATGGTGTCGGACCACCTGTGGTACAAGGCGAACGAGCTCGTTGACCGCCGGCGCGTGTTCAAAGAGCCCATCCGCGGCGCGGGCCATCCGCTCCGCGGCACGACCAGGCAGCGACGCGGGCTGCTCGCCGGCGTGTTTGCCTGCGGGTGCTGCGGTTCGCCGATGTACTCCTACGGGAAGAAAGACGGCTCCTTCCGTTGCTCAGCCGCTGTGTCTGGAGTTTGCTGGTACCGCGGCTTTTGCATGCGTGAGCGGGTGTATCCGGCGGTGCTCGAGGCCGTCGTCAATGAGGTGCTCTCGCTCGACGGCGCCCGTGACGCCGTGCTCGCCCGAGTGCGGGAGTTGCACGAGCAGGGCGGGTCGGTGGCGGCCGAACTCAAGAAGCTCGACAAAGAGGAAAAGAAGCTCGTGTCGGGCATCGAGCGGCTGACGGCGGCGGTGGAGAGCGGCGACGGGGCGCTCACCTCGCTGACGTCGCGCCTGGCCGACCGGGAGCGCGAACTGGCGATCGTGCGGTCCCGGCGGCGGGAGGTCGAGGAGCAGGCAAGCAGGAAGAAAAAACTTCCGAGTGCGGCCAAGCTGCTCGAGCATCTCGAGGCCGTGAGGGGACAGCTGCTCGGCGACGAGAACCGTGCCGCGGTCATCCTGCGGCAGCTGCTTGACGGGCCGATCCGCGTGGTGCCCTTCATGCGGATCGACGGCAAGCGGGTGGTGCCGAGGCTCGAGTTCACGATCAATCTCGTGGCGGCGCTGCCGCCCGCGGTGGCGGCCCCGCTCCGCCAGGCGGCCGGCGACGACGTCGAGGATGAGTCGGTGGCGATGCTCAAGCGCACGCTGATGGTAAACGCGTTCGACGAGCCGCAGCTCGTGAAGCACGCCCGAGTGATCGTGGAGGGGCGGCTCGAGGGCAAGACCTACAAGAAGATCGCCAAGGAGCTCAACCTGACGGAATACAACATGGAGAACTGCGCCGCTATCACGCGGCTGATGGAAGCCGCTGGCCTTCCCGAGCCGTACCGCCGGCTGACGGAAAAGCCCGACTACGTGCCGCAGTGGTGCAGCAAGCACTGGCTGAAGGCGGGCGAACGCAAGGGCGGCGGCAAGCGTCGCCGAGCGTCATGACGTCAGGGATTCGGGGACGCAGCCGATGGCTTCGGCTTCGGTCGCCAGATTTCGTGGCCAGACGTGGCTTGCCGCTTTTGGGCGTCCTGGACGATGGCGGCGAGATCATGCCCGAACTTTTCTGCGATGCGTCGCCGGGTAGCGTGAATGTCTTCGATCGTCGTGTCGCGATCAGGAGATTTCTGCGTCATCGTTCAACAACTCCTCAGGCGTGCAGATGATCGGCCGCGCGAGACCCACCCTGTCCAGTACGTCAAAAAAGCTTGGGCAGGATTCGTGCATTCGCGATATGCGTGCAGTTCCATATCAGCAAGTAGGCTACGTGATGGTGAGCCACCATCGCGATATGAAGCGCATCGACGCTCGCCAATCGCGGCAGAATCTCTTTCCGCAGTATTTCTTCGGCGATTTCCAGGATCGCCTCCGCGATCGGCAGGATAGGGACACCCGTCAGTGCCTCGAGGCGGCGCTGAATGCGGGCGGAATCGCCGTCGGCCGCTTCATCGAGTACGTACTACGAGGTGACAAGCTCGTAGTTCGACCTCTCTGTAGCCCACCACCGTTGCGTCAGATAGTTGCCGCGTTGCAGCAACAACCTGACCGCTTGATCGGCCTCGCAGGTAGCTGACGATCGACGTTTCAACGTAACGAGTCGGCACTCCCGTCGTCCGCTCGCCAGTGGATCAAACGCTCTGAACGTCATCATCTTCGTTCAGTCAGACGGCGGCAAGCGTCGCTGACCGCAATCGGCCGACGACAATTTCGAGATTCATCACGGCAGGGGCAACGCCTTCGGGTGCCGCCCCTGCCTTCTTTTTTTCACGGAAGGTTTCATGGTGAAAATCACCACGTTCAAAGACCGGCCAGTGCGGCATGTGCTTTTCCCAACGGTTAACGCGCTTATTCCCGGGTCCTTACGCCGCAGCTTTTTCCAAACGACAGCAACATGCTACCGTCTCCTTCCACAGATTACGTGGGCGGTCACAAAACGATGCCGGGTTTGCCCGTTGAACCCGGCTTGCCCTTCCTACACCGTTCGACCCTACGCCCATGGTCCACCGGCTGACCAGGTGCTGATAAACGGCCGATCATCACGAAATGCAGTCAGCGGAGGCCAGATGAAGCGTCCCACGATCTCGATGACACGAGTTGGGTCGGGCGGAGCCTCGAGGCGACTGCGTCGCAGAAATGCCTTCCACTGCACGGCTCGGCTTGGATCAGCCATGAAAAGCGGCGTCAGTGCCAGGGGCAGCTCGTCTGGCGGGCGCGTGCCCCGGTGCCGGAACGTCCCCGCGATGCTCTCAGCAAGCATCCGCCCGTCGAAATCAAACGTCGACGCGAGCAC
>JAGWWA010000135.1 GCA_018970605.1 Planctomycetota bacterium
GCCGAGGGCATAGATGAAGTTTGGCGACTGCTTCGTGAGCGGATTGTCGCGAGTCAGCACCATCACACAGCAGAGGCTGACCACCGCCACCATCGCTTCCAGCAGCATCGTGCCGTAGCCGATGGCGCGGGCGTCGGTCTCGCGGCGGAGTTGCTTGCTCGTGGTTCCCGAGGCGATCAGCGAGTGGAAGCCGGAGCAGGCCCCGCAGGCGATCGTGATGAAGAGCATCGGCACGAGATGCTGGCCATTGGACGCCTGCCAACCCGTGAACGCCGGATAGCGGATCGTGGACTGCCCGCCAAACACTGCCGCCAGGGAGGAATCGCTGGCGACCAGGCCGATCGCCGCGCCGGCGAGCGCCACGTAGAGGAAGCAGCCGCCGAGGTGGCCGCGGGGCTGGAGCAGGAGCCACATCGGCACCATGGCCGCCACCAGGCAGTAGCCCAGCAGGAGCACGCCCCAGATCTTCTGGGCGGTGAAGTCGCTCGTGCCGAACGTGGCCGCGAGATCGAACGGGATCTTCTGGCCGCCCCAGATCGCGAGTCCCACCAGGGGCAGAAACACGCAGGTCGCCAGCCAGAGCGGCATCCGGGCGAACCGCATGCAGAAGCCCATGATCACCGGCAGCACGAGGTAGAGCAGGCTCGAGGTGGCGATGCCGCCCCCCGACACGCTCTCGCCGTTCTCCAGCACCTGCCGGCCCACGAAGCTCTGGGCGGTGATGTCGGTGAAGGCCACGATGATGTAGACCAGCGCGATCCAGACGAACGCCAGGAAGAGAACATAGGCCCGGCGGCTCATGTGGTCGCGGACCACCTCGGCGATCGAGCGGGCCTTGTGACGGACCGACGCCACGAGCGCCGCAAAGTCGTGCACGCCGCCGATCAGGATGCTGCCCACCAGGATCCAGAGCAGGGCGGGCACCCAGCCAAACGCCACGCCGGCGAGGATCGGACCCACGATCGGGCCGGCCGCGGCGATCGCCGAGAAGTGCTGGCCGAGCAGCAGCTGCGGTGGGATCGGCTCGTAGTCGACGTCGTCGCGGAGCGTGACGGCCGGCGTGGCGGCGGCGGGATCGAGCCGGAAGAGGCGGGCGAGCAGGCTTCCGTAGAGCCGGTAGGCCACGAACAGGACGGCGGCGCTCGGCAGGAGGACGGCGAGAAGGCTCATGGGGTCCGGTTCCGGCGATTGTGGGGGGCGGGTTTTCCTGCGCGGCAGGAACGGGTACATCATGCCTGTTCACGCGGCCGGCGTCGACGCGACGAAGCGGCCGCGATCCACCGGGGAGTCACCGCATGCACCCATCGCCCGAGAAGCTCGTGATCATCGGCAGCGGCCCGGCCGGCTGGTCGTCCGCCACCTACGCCGCCCGCGCCCAGCTCCAGCCGCTCGTCTTCGAAGGAGCCATCTCGGAGAAAAATCGGATGGCGGGCACGCTGCCGCTCGGGCAGCTCGCGCTGACGAGCGAGGTCGAGAACTACGCCGGATTTCCGCACGGCGACCTCGGTGGCTTTCTCGACTCGGCCCTGCCCAAGGAGCGGCGGATGATGATGCCGCCCCACGAGGGGAAGGGCGTGACCGGTCCGGAGCTGATGGAGCTCATGCGGCAGCAGGCCACGAACTTCGGCACACGGATCGTCACCGACGACATCGTGAAGGTCGATTTCTCGTCGCGGCCATTCAAGCTCTTCCCGGCCGAGGGGGGCGTCGTCGAAGCGAAGTGTGTGATCGTGGCCACGGGCGCGAGTGCGAACTGGCTCGGTCTGCCGAGCGAGGAGAGGTTCAAGAACCGGGGCGTGAGCGCCTGCGCCGTCTGCGACGGGGCGCTGCCGCGGTTCCGCAACAAGCCGATCGTGGTCGTCGGCGGCGGCGACTCGGCAGTGGAGGAGGCGACCTACCTCACGAAGTTTGCGAGCATGGTGCACCTCGTGCATCGGCGGGATGAACTTCGGGCCTCGAAGATCATGGCCGCTCGGGCTCACGAGAACCCGAAGATCACGATCCACTTCAATTCGGGGCTCGCCGAGGTGCTCGGCGACGACGCCAGCGGCGTCACCGGCGTGCGGTTGGCAAGCACGGTCGATCCCCAGAGCGTGAAGATGCTGGATGCCACCGGCGTGTTTCTGGCGATCGGCCACACGCCGAACACCGCGTTCCTTGACGGGCAACTCGAGCTCAACGCCAAGAAATACATCGTCTGGAAGAAGCACTTCCGGACGGCGACGAGCGTGGACGGCGTGTTCGCGGCTGGCGACGTGGCCGACGACTACTACCGGCAGGCGATCTCGGCGGCCGGCACCGGCTGCATGTCGGCGCTCGACGCGGAGCGGTGGCTGGCCGAGCACGGCGAGCACTGAGCCATGAGCCGCAGGCCCACGATCGGGATCCTCACCGGCGGCGGCGACTGTCCGGGGCTCAACGCGGTGATCCGCGCGGCGACCAAGTCGGCCGTCCGCCTCGGCTACGACTGCGTGGGCTTCCTGCGGGGCTACGAGGGGCTCGTCGATCCGGTGAGCTACATGCCGCTCGACGCGCACATCACGGCCGGCATCCTGCTTCAGGGCGGCACGATCCTCGGCTCGACCAACAAGGGCCGGTTCACATCGCTCGTGGGCGAGGGTGAGCGGGTGGGGATCGATCCCGAACTGCTCGCGCGGGCTGCAGCCACGGTGAAACAGATGGGGATCGCCGGCTTGATCTGCGTGGGGGGCGACGGGTCGCTCGGCATCGCCCAGCAGCTCCACGAGCATGGCATTCCCGTGGTGGGCGTGCCCAAGACGATCGACAACGATCTCGGCTGCACCGCCTTCACCTTCGGGTTCGATTCCGCCGTGGCCACGGCGACCGACGCGCTCGATCGGCTGCACACGACCGCTGCCAGCCACGAGCGGGTGATGGTGCTCGAGGTGATGGGCCGCCATGCCGGCTGGATCGCGCTGCATGCGGGCATCGCCGGTGGCGGCGACGTGATCCTGCTGCCGGAGATCGCCTGGACCTTCGAGAATGTCTGTCGCACGGTGACGCACCGCGACCGCGAGGGAAAACGCTACACGCTCATCGTCGTCGCCGAGGGCGCTCACCTGCCCGACGGCGGTCTCGTTCACGCCGGCGAATCGGGAGGCCGGGGCCAGGTGAAACTCGGCGGGATTGGTGAGATCGTGGCCCGCGAGGTGGCGGGCCGGCTCGGCCGGGAGGTTCGCACGGTCGTCCTGGGGCACCTGCAGCGTGGCGGGCCACCGACGGCCTTCGACCGGGTGTTGGCGACGGAATTCGGGGCCCATGCCGCCCGGCTCGTCCACGAGGGCAGGTTCGGCGAGATGGTCTGCTACCGACCCCCCGATATCGCCAGCGTGCCGATTGCCCATGCCATCGGTCGGCTCTCGACGGTCGATCCCCGCGGTTCCGCCGTGCAGGCCGCACGGGCGCTTGGCATCGGCTTCGGCGACGACGAGGATGGTGAGCCGTTCGCGGGCGCGAGGGGATCGGGGCCACTATCGGCCTCCTGACACCAGCGATCAGACCGCAGAGATTCGAGAGCACGACGTACGAGAGAAGGAGCAACCGTCCATGGCTGATTCCGCAGGCGGCGGCAAGGTTTCGAGCGTGATGCAGGAGACCCGGGTGTTCCCGCCCCCTGCGGAGTTTTCGCGACGGGCTCGGATCGGCTCGCTCGAGGACTACCGTCGTCTGTACGACGCCGCCGCCCGCGATCCGGAAGGGTTTTGGGACGAGCGTGGTCGCCAGCTGCCCTGGATGAAGCCCTACACAAAAGTGCTCGACTGGCAGCCGCCCGCGGCGAAGTGGTTCGTCGGCGGTCAGACCAACGCGTCGGCCGCCTGCCTCGACCAGCAGATCGCGGCCGGCCGCGGCGACAAGACGGCGATCGTCTGGGTGGGGGAGCCCACCGGGGAGCGGCGGACCTACACGTACCGCGAACTCCATGCGGAGGTCTCGCGGTTTGCCGCGGGCCTGAAGAAGCTCGGTGTGAAGCGGGGCGACGTCGTCTCGATCTACATGCCGATGACGCCCGAGCTCGTGATCGCGATGCTGGGCTGCGCCCGGATCGGCGCGGTGCACTCGGTGATCTTCGGCGGTTTTTCCAGCGAGGCGATCGCCGATCGTAACCACGACGCCAAGGCGGTGGCCGTGATCACGGCGGACGGTGGCTGGCGACGCGGGGCACAGCTGCCGCTCAAAAAGAACGTCGACGCCGCTCTCGCCTCGGCCGCCCATCCGGCCACGACCGTGAAGCACGTGATCGTGCTGAAGCGAACCGGCCAGCCGGTGGACATGGTCGCCGGTCGCGATGTCTGGTGGCACGAACTCGTGGCGGGGATGCCGGCCGACCTGCCGGCCGAGCCGATGGACTCGGAGTCGCCCCTGTTCATCCTCTACACGAGCGGCTCGACCGGGAAGCCCAAGGGCATCAAGCACACGACCGCCGGCTACGTCGTCTGGGCCAAGACGACGGCCGAGTGGGTGTTCGACCTGCGAGACGACGATCTCTTCTGGTGCACGGCCGACTGTGGCTGGATCACCGGCCATAGCTACGTCACCTACGGCCCGCTCGCCGCCGGCGCGAGCATCCTGATCTACGAGGGTGCCCCCAACGCCCCGCACGAGGGTCGCTTCTGGGAGATCATCGAGCAGGAGAAGCCGACGATCTTCTACACCGCGCCCACGGCGATCCGCTCGTTCATGAAGTGGGGCATGCAGCACATCGAGGGCCGCGACCTCTCGAGCCTGCGGCTCCTCGGCACGGTGGGCGAGGGCATCAACCCCGAGGCGTGGATGTGGTACCACGAGGTGATCGGCGGCAAGCGGTGCCCGATCGTCGATACCTGGTGGCAGACCGAGACGGGCGGGATCATGATGAGCCCGCTGCCGGGCTGCACGCCGACGAAGCCCGGCAGCTGCACGCTGCCGCTTCCCGGCGTGATTCCGCAGATCGTCGACGCCGCCGGCGAGCCCGTGCAGCAGGGCGAAGGGGGCTGGCTCGTGATGCAGAAGCCCTGGCCCGGCATGCTCCGCGGCATCTGGGGCGATGATGAGCGGTTCGTCGAGACCTACTGGTCGAAGGTGCCCGGAAAATACCTTGCCGGTGACAACGCCCGGCAGGATGCTGACGGCTACTACTGGATCATGGGGCGGATCGACGACGTGCTCAACGTCGCCGGCCACCGGCTCTCGACGATCGAGATCGAAAGCGCGCTGGTGAGCCATCCGACCGTCGCGGAGGCGGCGGCGGTGGGTCGGCCGCACGACGTCAAGGGAGAGGCGGTGGCGGTGTTCGTCACGCTCCGCTCGGGCACCCCCGACGACGCCCTCAAGGACGCGCTCCGGAAGCACGTCCGCCACCAGATCGGCGCGTTGGCGGCGCCTGACGACATCCACTTCACGAGCGCCCTGCCGAAGACGCGGAGCGGCAAGATCATGCGGCGGCTGCTGCGAGACATCGCTGCCGGCAAGGAAACCGTCGGTGACACGACCACGCTCGAGGACTACACGGTGCTCGCGAAGCTCCGCGGCAACGACGAATAACACGGGTTCAGACGTGAGCCCGCCGCGTTTCCGGAGACTCGGGGCACCCACGGCGACCTATACTCGCCTTTACGATGCCCGACGATCCCGCCGCCGTCCCCCGCGCCGCTCCTGAACTGCTCGCCCCGGCGGGTGACTGGGACTGCGTCCGCGCGGCGATCGAGAACGGCGCCGACGCCGTCTACTTCGGACTCGACACCGGCTTCAACGCCCGGGCCCGGGCGACGAACTTCACGCTCGAAGACCTGCCGCGGCTGATGGAGACGCTCCACCTCCGCGGCCTCAAGGGCTACGCCACGCTCAACACGCTCGTCTTCTCGGACGAACTCGAGGCATTTGGCCTCACGGTGGAGGCGGTCGCTGACGCAGGGGTCGATGCGGTGCTCGTGCAGGACGTCGGGGCGGCCCGGTGGATCCGCGAT
>JAGWWA010000023.1 GCA_018970605.1 Planctomycetota bacterium
CGACGACACCATGACGAGCGACGGCACTGTGGCAAGGATGATGCCAGCGACAAAGATCGATGGCCGTTTCGTCACTGCGATAGGCATCGCGTTCATTCCTTGTTCCCTCTTCGCCTCGCCAAATCCTCGCGTCGCGTCCTCGCGAAAGAACCCGAACGCCGCTCGAACCCCTGGCTGACCCAACCGTGGATTACATAAAATATATTGACCCCCGCAGAAGTCTAGCCATGCTTGCGGGCCACCGCAAGAATCGCAGCGGCCGCCCTCGCCGGTGCTCTCCCGAGGTTTTTTCATGAAAGATGCCGGCACGGGGCGCGGTGGAATACATCAACAGCCACCACGGGTTTGGTGCGGCAAAAAGCATGCCAAATGCACTGGCTCATCGCTGGATCGGCTGCGTTATGAGTTGCGACCGGCTCTCCCGAACCCGTGTTTTCCTCGGGCTCCAGCCGCTTGGCCAGTCGAACCATCCGGTTGAAGCCAACACTCCAGTTCACGCCGATGGAGCGTCTCCAACTCTGCAGATCGCCTGCTGACCGGGCAGCCGCCGATGCGACATTGGGCAGCGGGGACATGGCCTTGCCACGTGCGACCACTAACGCGACGTGGAAAACATCACGCCCATCGCTCGACTCGCGGTGGCCTCGATGTGTCGAGCCATGGCGGCGGCGGCCCCCTCCGCATCCTCCGCAAGCAAGGCCTCGAGGATCTCGATATGCTCCCGGATGCCATCTTCTTTGCTGCGATGCTGATTGCCGATGGCTTCGCTGATGGTCTGGATAAGCAGGGCGTAGCGATCGATTTCCCGTGCCAGCCGGGGGCTGTCGCAGGCGACCGCGATCGTGGCATGAAAGCGGGCGTCGGCTGCCATGACGGCCCTGATCCAGGCGACAGACTTCGACCGGCGGCCGGCATACTCACGCATCTCCGAGCGCAAGCCTTCGAGGACGTGGCGACCGATGCGACCGCAGGCGCAACGGGCAGCCTCGCTCTCGAGCACGCGACGCACCTGATAAATGCCGCGAAGCTCCGCTGGACCGAACGCCACCACGACGGCGCCGCGGTTGTGGCTGATGTCGACCATCCCGATGGCCTCGAGCTCCACGAGAGCCTCGCGAAGCGGGGTCGCACTGACACCCAACTGCTTGGAAAGCTTCTGGGTGATCAACCGGGTGCCGGCCGGAAGACTGCCGCGAACGATCTCGAGAAGCAGCCGCCGCACCACATCATGCCGAAGGGCCCGCCGCGTCTCCACCGCGACGGGGGCGAAGGTTGCGGCGCTGGACGATCGCATGGTTCGCACCATTCACTGCGGCCGACCTGACGACAGAACCACACCGTCGATCCGCTGGCCAACCTCCACAATACTCGCTTGAATAGTTTAGTCGCCGAGTCTCGTCAATGATGTCCGAGTGATCGCCGGAGACTGGGGGGCCTGCCCTCCGCCCGGTCCGAGTCACGACGGACTCTCTTCAGCCGGTTTCTCCGGCCCCCCGGACACGCACGTCGCCACCACCAAGTCGCCCGTCACGTTCAGGACCGTACGGCACATGTCAAGGATGCGATCGACGCCCATGATGATCCCGATACCCTCCCCCGGCACGCCGACCGACCGCATCAGGACCACGATCAGGGGCAACGACCCGCCGGGCACGCCCGCCGTGCCGATCCCCGCGAGAATCGACATGAGCACCACGGTCACCTGCTGCGACAGCGACAACTGCACGCCAAACACTTGGGCGAGGAACAGCACCACGACGCCCTCGTAGAGGGCGGTACCGTTCTGATTTCCGGTCGCTCCCACCGTGAGCACAAACCGGGCCTTCTCGCGGGGCAGTCGCAGGTTGTCTTCTGCCACCCGGAGGGCTGTGGGCAGCGTGGCGTTTGATGACGAGGTGCCGAAGGCCACCTGCATCGCTTCAGCGATCTTGGTGAAGAACGTGGCGGGACCGACCCTGCTGAAGAGCGTCAGCACCAGGGGGTAGACCACCACCAGCTGCAGCACAAGCCCCAGCAGCACGGTGAGGGCGAACCAGAAGAGGGTGACCAGCACCTGGAATCCCAGCGTCGCCACGATGGAGAAGACGAGGCAACCCGCTCCCAGCGGCGCCAACGTCATCGCCCATCCGATGATCGTCATGGCCACCGAGTTCAATCCTTCGAGCCAGACAATCACCCCACGGCCCTCGTGCGGCTTCGCGGCCAGCGCTGCCCCCAGGAGCAGGGAGGCGACCATCACGGCCAGCATCCCATTGCCTTTTGAGCTTCCGTCGACTGCGCCGACCATTTCCTGGAGCGGATTCTCCGGCACCATGTCGATCACGACGTCGCGAACCGATTTCGCCTTGCTCGCCTTCTGAGCGACGTCGGCCGACCCCGCCGCGTTTCGCTCGACGAGAGCCTGCCTGGCCTCCACCGTGAGAGATTCGCCGGGACGGATCACGTTGACCAGCGTGAGGCCCAGCAGCACGGCACTCGCCGAGAGGATGCCGGAGAAGAGCAGCGTCCGCAGGCCGATTCGCCCAAGTTTCCGCAGATCGCCGATCTCCACCACCGCCAGCGCAAGAGCCGAGACCACCAGCGGCAGAACCACCGCGGTCATCAACCTGAGGAACAGCCGGCCGATCACCGTGGTCACGTTCTGGCAGAACCAGTCGAGCCCGTCGTGGACGCCGTCACCGTTCAGATCCCAGGCAGCCATCCCGTCGATCGGTGCACCGGGCCGGAGCAGCACGTTGGCGACCAGCCCCAGAACCCCTCCCAGCAGAAGCCCGATGAGGATCCGACGCGCCGAAACGTCTCCGCCTGGCGACGCCGACTCGCGATCCGAGCCCGGAAGGTGATCAGACGTCGATGAAACCATTCGAACCTCACAGGGAGTGCGGACACATGGAAGCGGTGACCGACGAAGCGTCCCAGGATATCGTGGACGACCTCGCCCTCGGTGCTGGTCGCATCTCGCGCCATACCGTCTGGCGTCACATGCGACAGATCAGCAGTTCGCGCTCGTAGACCATCTCCTTCGGCAAGTGCGAATGGAGATCCAGGAATATCTCCTCGTGGCTGAGCACTTCGGTACGCCAGGCCGCGCGATCGAAGGCCTGAAGTTCGTCGAACATCTCCTGGGGAAAATCGAGACCGGTCCAATCAATGTCCTTGTAGCGGGGCAGCCAGCCGATGGGCGTCTCCCGGGCTCGGCCTCCGGCGCGAACGCGCTCGAAGATCCATGCCAGAACCCTCATGTTCTCGGAAAAACCGGGCCAGATGAACTTCCCGTCCTTGTCCTTCCGGAACCAGTTCACGTGGAAGATCCGCGGCGTCTCGCTCAGGTTCCGCTGCATGTTCATCCAGTGACGAAAATAATCGCCCATGTTGTAGCCGCAGAAGGGCAGCATCGCCATCGGGTCGCGGCGGACCTTGCCGATGGTGCCCGCGGCGGCGGCGGTCATCTCCGAGCCCATGGTGGCGCCAACGTAGACCCCGCCCGACCAGTTGAACGCCTGATACACCAGCGGCATCGTCGTCGCACGGCGGCCGCCGAAGATGAAGGCGCTGATCGGCACGCCTGCGGGATTCTCCCACTCCGGATCGATCGTGGGACACTGCTTCGCGGGCGCGGTGAACCGCGCGTTGGGATGGGCGGCCTTCGCGCCCGTCTCCTTGGCGAGCGCGGGCGTCCAGTCGTTGCCCTGCCAGTCGATCAGATGCGCCGGAGGCTGCTCCGTCATGCCTTCCCACCACACGCCGCCGTCGTCGGTCAGGGCGACGTTGGTGAAGATGGTGTTCTTCGCGAGCGTCTTCATCGCGTTGGGATTGGTCTTCTCCCCGGTTCCGGGAGCGACTCCGAAGAATCCGGCCTCAGGATTGATGGCCCGCAGACGGCCCTGCGAATCGGGCTTGATCCACGCGATGTCGTCGCCGACGGTCGTGATTTTCCAGCCCTTCTTCCGGAAATGCGGCGGCGGGATGAGCATGGCAAAATTGGTCTTGCCGCAGGCGCTGGGAAAGGCGGCGGCGACATAGGCCTTTTTTCCCTGCGGGTTCTCGATGCCGAGGATGAGCATGTGCTCGGCCATCCAGCCCTCGTCGCGGGCCATCGCGGAGGCGATCCGCAGCGCGAAGCATTTCTTGCCCAGCAGCGCGTTGCCGCCGTAGCCCGAGCCAAAACTCCAGATCTCACGCGTCTCAGGGAAATGGACGATGTATTTTTCCTTGTTGCACGGCCAAGGGACGTCTTTTCGGCCCTTGGCCAGCGGAGCACCGACGGAATGGACGCAGGGAACGACGCGCTTGAAATCATGGTCGATGAGTTCGAAGACCTTCCTGCCGATGCGCGCCATGATGCGCATGTTGACCACGGCGTAGGGTGAATCGGTGAGCTGGACGCCGATCTGCGACATGGGCGAGCCCAGCGGCCCCATGCTGTAGGGCAGCACATACATGGTGCGGCCCTTCATGCAGCCCTTGAACAGGCTCTTGAGCTGCTTCCGCATCTCGAAGGGATTGACCCAGTTGTTGGTCGGCCCGGCGGCTTCCTTGGAGAGGGCGCAGATGAAGGTGCGATCCTCGACGCGGGCCACGTCGCCCGCATCCGAGCGGGCCAGAAAGCAGCCGGGCCACTTCTTCTGGTTGAGCTTGATGAAACTCCCGTTGGCCACCATCTGGTTGCACAGCAGGGTGAATTCCCGCTGCGAGCCATCGACCCAATGGATCGCGTCGGGCTTGCAGTGCTGCGCGATCTTCTTGACCCACCGCAGCAGATGCTTGTTCGTGCTCAGCGGAACGGAGACATCGCGAGATTTCATCGAGCGTCTGGGATCCAAGGTCTGGGGTCCAAGGTCTGGGGTCTGGCTGGCGAAGAGGCCGTGGGCACCACACGACCGGGCCGCCGCCGACGGATTCGCGCACCGGGCAGACAAAATATAATATAGAGTTTGCGGAATCCACGCCCCGCACCCGAACGGATCTGAGCGCGACGACGGGTGGATCAACCGCCACCGCTCACGGTCGCCCGGCCACTCGCAGCACCCGCAGCATGTTGCCGCTCATGATCTTGCCGACCGCCTCCGACCCATAGCCCCGGTTGACCAGTTCCTGCGTGATGAAGGGATAGTCGTCCACGTCCTCGAGTTGGCGAGGCAGCACCGCCACGCCATCGAAGTCGGAGCCGATGCCGACGTGGTCGATGCCGGCGGTCTTCACGATGTGGTCGATGTGATCGACCACGTCGTGCACGGAGCCCCGGTCGATCGGATGCTCCGCCTCCCAAAGCCTCTTCGCCACCTTGTAGTCGGCCTCGTCGGGAAACGCCGCCCGCAGCCGCCGGTTCACCTGAAACATGTCGGCCCGCTTCCGGGCCGATTCGGGGTGCACGAAGCCGGAATAGAAGTTGACCATCACCACACCGCCATTCGTGGCGGTCAACTCGAGGACGTCGTCGGGCACGTTGCGGGGATGGTCGGCGATCGCTCGAGCCGAAGAGTGCGAGAAGATCACCGGGGCGGAGGTCACCCGCAGCGCGTGTCGCATTGCATCGGGCGAGACGTGCGACAGATCGACGAGCATGCCCAGCCGGTTCATCTCGTGAATCACTTCCTCGCCGAAGGGTGTGAGTCCGCCGTGTCGTGGTTCGTCCGTCGCCGCATCGGCCCAGCCGATGGAGTCGGCGTGGGTCAGCGTCATGTATCGGGCGCCAAGGTGGTAGAGCCGCCGCAGGTTGGCCAGTGAGTCCTCGATGCAGTGCCCGCCTTCAACCCCGATCAGCGATGCAATCCGGCCTGACTCGCGGCAGCGGATGACGTCGTCCGCCGACAAGGCCAGTTCAAACGTGTCGGGATACCGACGGATCAAGTCGCGGACGAGTTCGATCTGCTCGATCGTGGTCTGCAGCGCCGTGCCCTTCCTCATCGTCTCGGTCGGGGCGTAAACCGACCAGAACTGCGCGCCGACATTGCCCCGCCGGAGCCGGGGAATGTCGGTGGCGAAGCCAGGCGCGCCCGCCATCAGGTCGACGCGGTCGAGGCTGCCGCCGACGCTGGTCCGCAGCTTCCACGGCAGATCGTTGTGGCCGTCGAACACGAACGTCCCGGCGTGCATCCGCGCCGCCTCGTCGCCGACGACCACCGCAGGCCGCGGCTCGTCGGCCACCGCGGGCCACCACGCCGCACAACACAGCACTGCCAGCAGGGGCGAGCTCGTCGAGCGTCGCATGCGTCGATGAAACACGGCCCCTCCTAGGGACTGCTCTCGGCGGCCATCCCCGACACCCGTGGATCGCTTGCTCCGTCAAACGGTTTGCCGCGGTGCCTGCAAATGATCTGGCAGGCGCCGAACTCCTTCTCCACAACGACGTCGTGACCTCGCGATCGGAGATCTTCGACCAGGTCGTCGCCGGCCGCCTGCTCCAGCCTCACCCGATCGGGGCTCCATTGATGGTGAAACCGCGGCTGGCGCAGGGCCTCCGCCGGCGACATTCCGTGATCGAGCGAGTGAATCAGGCCGAGGAGCACCTGCGTGATGATCGTCGGCCCGCCCGCCGCGCCGATGCTCATCACCGGTTCATGATCGGCGTCAAGCACGATCGTGGGAGACATGCTCGACAGGGGGCGCTTTCCTGGAGCGACGGCATTCGCCTCACCCCCCACCAGCCCAAAATGGTTCGGCACGCCCGGCGCGACGGTGAAGTCGTCCATCTCGTTGTTGAGGAGCACGCCCGTGCCGGGAACGACGACCTTCGACCCGAAGGCGGTGTTGATCGTGGCGGTGATGCTGGCCCAGTTGCCCTCCGCATCGGCCGTCGCGAAATGGGTGGTGTGCTTGTCGAAGTGCACGCGTTGCCAATCGGGAGGCTCGCCGTGCCGGGGTACAGGGGTGGCCCGCTCAGGATCGACGCGGGCCGCGAGACGACGAGCGTAGTCCATCGACACGAGCCCGAGCGGGACATCCACGAACGCCGGGTCGCCGAGCCAGTAGGCGCGGTCGGCAAACGCCAACTTCATCGTCTCGACCACGCGGTGGACGAAGCCGGCCGTACCCGGTCGCAGGTCCTCCGCCGGCACCACCGACAGCAGATTGAGCATCTGCGCCACGTGGACGCCGCCGGAACTCGGCGGCGGAAACCCCACGATGGTCCAGTGGCGGAAGGTGGAGACCAGCGGTTTCCGCTCCAGCGGTCGATAGTCTCGGAAATCGTCGGCGGTGAGCACACCTCCCGCGCTCGCCATGTACGCCGCCGTCGCCTCGGCGAACGGCCCGCGATAGAACCACTCGGGCCCTTCCTCGGCCAACCCGCGATAGGTGCCGGCGAGATCCTTCTGGACGAGCACATGCCCCTCCGGCCACGGCGAGCCGTCCGCCTGGAGGAACACGCTCCGCGAGGCCGGAAACGACGCGAGGTCGCCAGCCGTCGCCTTCAACTTGCGGGCGTAGACCGCATCGATGGGAAACCCTTCCTCGGCATGGCGAATGCCCGCCGCGAAGGCGGCGGCCAACGGCAGCCGCCCGAATCGCTCAACCGCCAACGCGTAGGCAGCCAGCGCCCCGGGAACGCCGCTGGCCAACACACCCGTGCGGCTCAGCGCATCGACCGCTCGTCCGTCGCGGAGAAACATGTCGCGGCTCGCCGCCGCCGGCGCGGTCTCGCGGCCGTCGAGGCAGATCAGCCGGCCATCGGCCAGCCGCAGGAGAATGAAGCATCCGCCGCCGATTCCGGAGTTGTGGCCGTCTACCACGCCGAGGGTCAGGCCGGCCGCAACCGCAGCGTCGATGGCGTTGCCGCCACGGGCGAAGGCGTCGAGCGCGGCTCGGGTGGCCAACGGCTGCACCGTCGCGGCATACCCGGCGACGACATCCGGCGATGGTGGATCAGCCGCCAACGCCATGCAACACCCCGCGATCACCGCCATTCCGGCTGCCAGCAGGCGGACGTGCCGCAACCTAGCCCCTCGGGCTCGGCGAACCACACCGCCCTCGCGCGGACGCGCGGACGCGCCGTCGGTCGTGCAGTCCATACACGAAGCTGCCGGAAGGGAAGGAAGGAAAGCGATCAGTGTGGGGCAGCCTCCCGGCGCGGTCAACCGGCCCGCCGTGAGCGGCAGTGCCTGGTTCATCGTCCCAGGCTGCTCCACACCTGCGGCAGCCGCGTGCGGATCAGGTTGAGGCTCGGCTCCGGCAGGAGTCCCACCGTCATCGGCACCACGCGTGTGTCTTCCACATCGAGCCGCCCAGGCGACCGGCCGAACTTGGCACGGGCCCATGCGCCGTCGTCGCCGGCCTGCAGGCAGGGGACCGACATGAAGAACAGGTTTTCCTTTTTCTCGGGAGCGGCACCGCCCGGCGAGGCTGGGGCCCGAAGCCGCTCGAGCGCCAGCGTGCGAAAGAGTTCCCTCGCCGTCAGCCCCGCCGGATCGATCACGTCCACCTGTTCGGCGATCAGCGGCTCGAAGGGCCGGATGCCGTCCGCCTCGTGCCGCCGCAGCCGCCCCAGTTCCGCCAGGATCTCCTCACGCACCAGCGGAAAGTGCGTGCAGCCGAGCACGACGCTGCCCACCGGCCGCGAGCCGCCCGATCGCCGGTAGTCATCCATCATGCCCCGCAGACCGACCGCGAGCACCCGCTCCACCGACGTGGTGGCGGCCACGGCCGGGTCGCCCTCGATCACGGCGGCGAGATCTGCGAATCCATGCTGGACGACCTTCGGGGCGCGGCGACCGGCTCGGCCGAAGGCGGAGCCGATCGCCTTCGGATAGGCCATGCTGTTGCACGTGCCCACGGTCGCCAGCACGGCGATCGCCTCGTCTCGGGCGACAAGATCGCGGGCCGATTCGAGCACGCCCCGCGCTCCCGCCTCGACCACGCCGACCACGAACACGGGAATGCCCCACGCCCGAATGGCGGCGCGAATCTCGGCCAAGCCATAGGCAGTGGCCGTGTTACAGCCGATCACGATCGCCTTGACCGGCGGCTTGTCGAGAACGGGGCTCGCCGCGTCGGCCGTCGGCCAGCATCGCCGCCCGAGCAGAAACACCGCATCCTTGAGGATGAGTTCCTTGAGGTACGCCTCGTTGCCTTCGCGTGGATAGTTGCCGTACGGCATGTTCGCCTGATCGCCGAAGTAGACGAACCGCTCGTTCTCGAAGTCCGGGCGGCCGTCGGCGCCAGGCCGCAGCGTGCGGTTGTCAAAGGCGTCGAGCGACAGGATCGCCTCGAGTACGGTCAGGCCACCGATGCCCGAATCGAACACGCCGATCGGGAGCTCGTTCGTCGGCCGGCCGAAATCCCCCGGCACGAACGTCGCGGCCGCGGATCCATCCGGCGAACTGGTGGCATGCCGGACCAGCGGTTCGACGACGGACGACAAGGGCTCTTCAGCCGATCGCGCCGTCCCAGCGACCGCCATCCAGCAGGCCCCGATGCACCAGAGGCTGGGCACGCGGCGGACTCCCGTCCCCAGATCACTCGAGCCCATGCGTTCACCTCGCCCCGTATTACAGCCAGATGTTCAGCCTGCCGTCGAGCATGTCGGGGATCTTCTTGGCGAGGATCCGCCGGATGCGGTCGTCGGTGTACCGCGTCGAAAAGTGCGTGGCGATCACCACTTCGTTGCGAAACCGCTCGCGACGGGCGAGCAGGTCGTCGAGGTGCATGTGCCCGAACTTGTGGATCTTCTCCTTGCGGTGCGAGTGGGCCACGAAGGTGAGCTCCGTGATCAGCACCTGTGCCTCGAACATCGCCGGGCAGCGGTCGAGGCCCTCGGGCGAACTGTCGCCGAGGTAGGCCACCAGCGGCGTGCGGAGTTCCTGCGTGACGTCCACGCCCGACAGCCTGAGATCCCGGATCTTGTCGCCGGGCAGCCCCTGATACTCGTGCTTGAGCTTCCGCCGCCGGTCCCAGACCACGAAGCCGACGCTCGGGATCGTGTGGCAGGTGCTCGACACGGTCACCACGTGCTCGCGGGAGAGTTCGATCTCGTCGCCGGGCCGCGCGGGTAGGAGCGTGCAGGGCAGCCGGCCGCGGTCGAGCCGGCTCACCGCCTTGAGCAGCCGCTCGATCGGCTCGATCGCCGATTCCGGAAGATAGATCGTGGGCGGCTCCATCTTCATCATCCGCCGCCGAGCCACATAGACGGGCAACGCCGCGATGTGGTCGAGGTGGGTGTGCGTGATGAACCATGTGGCCGTGGCCATGAAGCCCCACGGCTGCGCGCCGAGGTCGAAGCCAAGCTTGAGTTCGGGGATCCGCCAGCAGCTCTGCACCGCGGCCCGCGAGTAGCCCTCGATCGTGAGCCCCTTGTGAACGAGGGTGCGGTAGGGTGCGTTGTCGATCATGCGGCGTCGGGAGGGGGAGTGGCGGGGGCGGGGTGTCGCGGGGTGGGCGGCTCGAGCCAGATCTCGTCGAAGAGGTTGTCCTGCCGGGTGGCGAGTTTCCCGCGGCGCACGAGTTCGAGCGCCGCCAGGAAGATGCCGACGATCCGCGACCGGGGCATATCGTCATCGAAGAGGCTGGTGAACGCCACCCTCCCCTGCTCCGCCACGAGCGCCTCGATGCGGGCGGCGTGCGTCTCGATCGGCGTGTCGTCGTGGACGATCTGCCGCGGGCGGCGCTTCTCCCGCTTGGCCATCACCCGCGTCATCGCCCCGACGAGATCCCAGACGTGGACGTCGGCGATCGCCACTTCCGTCGGGGCCGCCCTGCCGGCGGTGTCGTCGGCCGCCTGCCGCGCAAACCGCAGTTCCCAGTGCCGGGCCCGATCCTCGAGCATCGTGGCGGCGTCGCGATACTGCTTGTATTCGAGCAGCCGCTGCACGAGGTCTTCGCGAACGAGCTCGACTGGCTCCTCCGTCTCCTCGGGCCGCGGCACGAGGGCCCGCGCCTTGATCTCGAGGAGCACGCTGGCGAGATCGACGAACTCGCCCACCTGCTCGATGGCGAGCCCTTCGAGGACGTCGAGGTAGGCCACGAACTCCGCGGTGATCGCCGCGATCGGCACCTCCGTCACGTCCACCTCGTGCTTCTTGACGAGGTACAGGAGCAGGTCCATCGGCCCGGAGAAGACGTCGAGGTCGACCTTGAACTCCACGACCACCTCGCCGTCGCATCGCATGACTCGTGCCGAACGCCCGCCGTCCATCATAGGCAACCCCGCCCTTCCGCTGAACGCCGGATTCGACGGTAGACTCGCTGCATGGACACCGAACGTGACCGCCTCTGGGCACCCTGGCGACTTGGTTATGTGCAGGGTGCCGCCGCCACCGAACCCGACGTCGGCACGCCCGTCTGGCGACCCGGAGCCGATCACGACTGCTTCCTCTGCAAGGCCGCAGCCGTCGCCTCCGCACACGACCGCGTCCTGGGCGTGGTCGCACGGACACCCCTGTCGATCGTGATGACCAACCGGTATCCGTATGCCAACGGCCACCTGCTCGTCGCCCCGCTCGACCACCGTGGGGCGCTCGGCGAGCTTCGCGACGACGTGCTGCTCGACCTCCAGCAGCAGATCGTGATCTGGTGCCGGCGGATCGCCCGCTCGATGCAGGCCCAGGGGTTCAACGTGGGCCTCAACCTCGGTGCCGTGGCGGGCGCCGGCGTGCCGGGCCACCTCCACTGGCACATCGTGCCGCGGTGGCCGGGCGACGTGAACTTCATGCCGGCCGTGGCGGGAGTGCGGGTGCTGCCCCAGTCGCTCGACGCCCTCTGGGACCAACTGACGCAGGCCGCCGGGGAGGATGCCGCGTGATCGACAACGAGTCCGGCTGGAGCCAGCCCGACTGGCGGACCCGCGAGAGCCTGTTGCTCGCGCCGTGGGCGATGCACGCCGTCGATTCGGCGGGCCGCGTCCATCCGGAGCCCCCCCACCAGTTTCGCAGTCCCTACCAGCGCGACCGCGACCGGATCGTCCACTCGGCGGCCTTCCGACGGCTCGCCCACAAGACGCAGGTCTTCACCGGTTACCACGGCGACTACCACCGCAGCCGACTCACGCACACGCTCGAGGTGACGAGCATCGCCCGCACCTTGGCCCGGGCGCTGGCACTCAACGAAGACCTCGTCGAGACGCTGGCGCTCGCCCACGACATCGGCCATCCGCCGCTCGGCCACGCCGGAGAGGACACGCTCGCCGAACTGCTCCGCGACGAGGGGGGCTTCAACCACAACGCCCAGGCGCTGCGGATCATGGAGTTCCTGGAAACCCGCTATCCCGAGTTCCCGGGCCTGAACCTCTCCCGCGAGGTGCTCGACGCCCAGGCCACCCGCAAGAAGGACGGCACCGCTCCGGCACCGCTCCTCGAGGCCCAGGTGGTCGATGCCGCCGACTCGATCGCCTACGACACCCACGATGCCGACGACGCCGTCGAACTCGGCCTGGTGACGCTCGAGGAACTCACCGCCTTGCCGTTGGTGGCCGACGCCGCCGCCCGCGTCGCAACCCGCCACGGAACGCTGTCGGGCACCGACGCCCGTCGGGCGATCCTTCACGAACTGGTCGACTTCCAGGTCGCGAACCTGATCCGTGAAACCCGGACGACGATCGACGCCCTGGGAGTGGACTCGGTGGCGAGGGTGCGGCAGGTGTACCGCGGCAGCGGCGACGTGCCGGGCCGACGGATCGTCGCCCACGGTGCCGACATCGCGGCCGGCAAGCGACAGCTCGAGCGATTCCTGTTCGAGCGGGTCTACCGCAGCGGCCGGGTGCTGGAAGTGCGGGTTCCTGCCCAGCGGAAGCTCACCGAACTCTTCGAGTGGTACGTGGCCCACCCCGACGACCTCCCGGCGGGCTACCGCCACCGCACCGAGACCCTGGGCCTCCGCCGCAGCGTGGCCGACTACATCGCCGGCATGACCGACCGGTTCCTCGAGTTCGACCACCAGCGACGGCTGGCGGGCCCTTCCCGGTAGCACGGACTTTCACCGTGTGATCCGGGGCATGCTCGGGTTGAAACCCTGAGCGACGGCTGCGTTCTCGTGGCACAGGGTCCAACCTGTTCCGCTTCACGTCGCCCCCGCTGGCGTTGACGCCACCCCCGGGCCGGTCGTTGGTACACTTCTTTGAACCCGCCGGACCCGTGGCGGCTCTCTTCTCGTTCCGTACGGCTTTCGTTCATGGCACTCCTCGTCCTCCGCGCGATCTTCGTGATGGTGTCGGTGGGCATCGCCGTGCTCATCTTCAACTCCCCCGCGGTGCAGGCCTCGCCCACGTGGGTGCCATGGGCGATCCTCGCCGGCATGGTGGCGTTGCCGCTCACCGTGATCGGCTTCGACGGGATGATCCGCCGCAAGGAGTTGACCACGATCACGGCGATCTACTTCGGCCTGTTGATCGGCGTGTTCCTCACCTATGTGACGATACTCGCCCTGCAGCCGATCATGCCGCTGAGCCAGAACGACCCGCTCCACTCCTGGCTCCCGCTGATCGTCGGCTCGGTGCTCTGCTACATCTGCACCAGCCTCCTGATGCAGACCCGCGACGACTTCCGCTTCCTGATCCCCTACGTCGAGTTCGCCCGTGACGTCCGCGGCCTGCGGCCCAACGTCCTCGACGCCTCGGCGATCGTCGATGGCCGGATCGCCGACCTGGCCGAGGCCGGCGTGTTCGAGAGCCGGTGCGTCGTGCCGTCGTTCGTGCTCGACGAACTGCAGGCCGCCGCGGAATCGAACGACCGTCTGAAGCGAACGCGGGGCCGCCGCGGGCTCGACGTGCTGGCCCGGCTGCGGGAGAACGAGGCGATCGACATCGACGTGATCGCGCCCCGGCAGGAGTCGCACGACGAACTCTCCACCGAGACCCGGGTGGTCGATCTGGCCCGCGAACTCGGCGGTCGGGTGATCACCGTCGATCCGAGCGCCGCCAAACTCGCGAGTGTCCGCACGGTGCCGGCGATCAACGTCAACGACGTGGCCGCCGCGCTCAAGCCGTCGTTCGTGCCGGGTGACGCGGTGAGCGTGAAACTCGTCAAGCCGGGTGAGGAGCCCGATCAGGCGGTCGGATATCTCGAGGACGGGACGATGGTGGTGGTGGAGAACGGCCGCGACCAGATCGGCCGAACGGTCCGGGCCAGCGTCACCAGCACCCTGCAGACCTCCGCCGGACGGCTCGTCTTCGCGCGTCCGGCGTAGCCCGTTTCGGCGCCGGACGATGATCCTCCGCCAGCCGCCGACCATGCCCCCCTTCCGTCGCCGTCGTTACACGAGCAGCCTCGCCCTGGTGATGGCCTGGACGTGCGTCCCATCCGCGCCGGCCAAGGATCATCCGGGCCTCGCGATCTACCGCGAACACTGCCTCCGGTGCCACGGCGAGAACGGTAGCGGCACGGCCGACGTGCCGATCCCGCTCGTCGGCGACCGCTCCGTGAACCAACTCGCCGCCTCCATCGACGAGACGATGCCCGAGGACGATCCCTCGAGGGTCACGGGCGAGGCGGCCCGCCAGGTCGCCGAGTTCATCCACGCCGCCTTCTATTCCCCCATCGCCCGCGACCGTCGCCGCCCGGCTCGCGTCGAACTCTCCCGGCTCACCGTGCGGCAGCACAGGAACGCACTGGCCGACCTCGTCGGCAGTTTCCGTACGGCCGCGCCGGCCATCGACACGGACCGGGGGCTGAAGGGCGAGTACTTCAAGACCGGCGGGTTCCACCGCGAGAAGGGGTTCGTCTTCGAACGGACCGACCCGATGATCGCGTTCGACTTCGGCACGGCCGGCCCGGCACCGGGCACGATCAAGCCGACACGGTTCGCGATCCGCTGGACCGGGGCGATCCTGCCGACCGAAACGGGCGTGCACGAGTTCGTGATCCGCACGGAGCAGGCGGCGAAGCTCGAACTGAACGGCCACCCGGACGGGCCTGCGTTGATCGACGCCGCCGTCAAATCGGGAGATGACACCGAGTATCGGGCGGCCGCATTCCTGCTGGGCGGCCGGGTCTACCCGCTCACGCTCAAGTTCTGGCGGGCGAACCAGGGGGTCGATGACGAAGACGCCGAACAGGCGCTGCCGGCTTCGATCCAGCTGCTCTGGAGGCCCCCGTACGGGGCCCTGGAAACGGTGCCGGAACGCGTGCTGATCCCGCACGAGGCTCCGCGAGTCTTCGCGGTCGCGACGCCGTTTCCGCCCGATGATCGGTCGATCGGCTACGAGCGGGGCACGAGCGTGTCGGAGGCGTGGCTCGCGGCCACCACCGCGGCGGCGATCGAAACCACCGACCACGTGCTGGGCGACGTCGCGCGACTCGCCCACGCCCCGCGTGATGCGCCGGATCGCGAGGCCCGCCTGCGGGAGTTTGCCGCCACGTTCGCCGAGCGTGCCTTGCGGCGGCCGCTCGCCCCGGACCTGAAATCCCTGCTCGTCGATCGTGCGTTCGCCGACGCCCCCGACCTCGACACGGGCCTCCGGCGGTCGCTCGTGGCGACGCTCGGCTCCCCGCGGTTTCTGTTCCACGAGGCTGACGGCGCCGACGACGCCTTCTCCACGGCAGCGCGGCTCTCGTTCGGTCTCTGGGACTCGATCCCTGACGAGCCGCTTCGGCAGGCGGCTGCCCGCGGCGAACTCGCGACCCCCGAGCAGATTCGCAGCCAGGCCGAACGGATGGTGCAGGACCGGCGAACCCGGGCCAAGATCCGCGACTTCCTGTTCTCGTGGCTGCGGGTCGATCTCGGCCCCGAACTCGCGAAAGATTCCAACCGCCATCCCGAGTTCACGCCGGAGGTGGCGGCCGACCTGCGGACGAGCCTCGAACTCTTTCTCGACGACGCGGTCTGGAACAGCGGTGACTTCCGGCGACTGTTCACCGACGACGAAGTGCCCATCAACGGCCGGCTCGCGCCGCTCTACGCCGCGACACCGCCGACAGGCGCGGGCTTTGCCCGCGTCCGGCTCGACGACGGCCGCCGCGGAGGCGTGCTCTCGCATCCCTATCTCATGAGCGTGCTCTCCTATCCCGCCTCCACGTCGCCGATCCACCGGGGCGTGTTCCTGGCCCGGAGCGTCCTCGGCAACACCCTGCGGCCCCCGCAGGAGGCGATCGCACCGCTGCCACCGGAGCAGCATCCCGATCTCACCACCCGCGAGCGGGTCGCACTCCAGACGAGCAGCGTCGCCTGCCAGACCTGCCACACGCTGATCAATCCCCTCGGGTTCGCGCTGGAAGAGTTCGACGAGATCGGGCGGTACCGCACCGTCGAGCGCTCGGCCGACGGTGCCAAGCCGATCGACGCCTCGGGCTTCTACGAGCCCCGCACGGGTCCAGCCATCGCCTTTCACGGCGGCCGCGAACTCGCCGCCAGCGTCGCCGCCAGCCACGACGCCCACGAGGCCTTCGTGCAGGCGGCGTTTCACGCCCTCGTGAAGCAGCCGGTGCGAGCCTGGGGAACGGACGCGCTCGACGATCTGACGAGGTCGTTCGCGGCGGGCGGGTTCGACATCCGACGGCTGCTGGTCGATATCATGATGGTGGCGGCGGTTCGGCCACGGATCGAGGTCGTTTCCACGCCCGTCCCGGAGCCCTCCCCGTGACCGTTTCCTCGATCATGCCGCGGATCCCGCGGCGGGACCTGCTGCGTCGGCTCGGCGTCGGCTCGGCGGCCCTCCCCTTTCTCGGCAACCTGCCGAGCCTCGCGGCCGCGGCGACGGGGCCGAAGCAGCGGCTCGTGATCGTGTTCAGTCCGGACGGCGTGGTGAAGAAAAACTTCTGGCCGTCCGAGCCGGCCGCTTTCGCCGATCGCGACCTGCCACCGATCCTGGCCCCCTTCGCGTCCTTCAAGGACCGACTGCTGACGGTCAAGGGAGTCGACAACAACGTCACGGGCGATGGCGACGGCCACATGCGGGGCATGGGATGCCTGCTGACCGGCATCGAACTCTTTCCGGGCAACGTGCAGGGGGGCAGCGACACGCCCGCCGGCTGGGCGAGCGGCATTTCGATCGACCAGGAGATCCGCAATCATCTGCAGGCCAGCCCCGGCACCGCCACCCGCTTCGGTTCACTGGAGTTCGGCGTGCTCGTGCCCAACAAGGCCGACACCTGGACGCGGATGGTCTACGCGGGCCCCAACAGGCCGTTGGCGCCGATCGATGATCCCTACCAGATGTTCGCCAAGCTCTACGGCGAGACGAAGGACCGCGAGAGCCTGCGGAGCGTGCTCGACGAGGTCCGCGAAGACCTCGCCCGCATCGCCGCCGCGGTGCCGGCCGAGGATCGCCGGATTCTCGAGGAGCACGCGACGCTCGTCCGCGGCCTGGAGCGCGACCTCGCCGACCATCGCACCGCCATCGCGCACCCCGTGCCCGTCCTCGAGCAGGGCGTGATCGAGAAGAACGACCAGATGCCGCGGATCAGCCGGATGCAGACCGAACTTCTCGTGTCGGCGCTCGCCGCCGACTTCACCCGGGTGGCCACGCTGCAATACACCAACTCCGTCGGCCAGCCCCACATGACGTGGCTGGGCGTGGATGAAGGGCAGCACGAACTCTCCCACGAGCCCAACTCCAACCAGGCGGCACAGGAGAAGCTCACGAAGATCAACACCTGGTATGCGGCCGAGATCGCCCACCTCGCGAAACGGCTCGCCGAGACGCCCGAGCCCGGGGGCGACGGCTCGCTCCTCGACCACACCACCATCGTCTGGACCAACGAGCTCGGCGAGGGCAACTCTCACTCCCGCGACGACATACCCTGGGTGCTCGTCGGCGGTGGCCTCGGGTTCGCCACCGGCCGGGCCCTCGAGTTTCCGGGAGTGCCGCACAACCGCTTCCTGATCTCGCTTGCCCATGCGATGGGGCATACCGGCCTCGTGCGGTTCGGCAACCCCGACCACTGCGGTGACGGCCCGCTCACGGGCCTTGCCTGACCGGCAGGCAACGATCATGCTGCCCGGGGCATGACCGCTTCCCCGCCAGCCACTGACGCCACACACCGCGCCGTCGCGGCGATCACAGCGGCAAGGCGAACGCTCGTCACCGGACTGGTGGCCGCTGAGGCTGCGGTGGCCGTGGCCGCCTTCAACCTGGCCGAAGCGGCGGGAGCGGCCGTCGATCCGGGATCGCCGGAAACCGCCCGCGTCTCGGGGCCGATGCTCGCCCGGATCGGCGGGGTGACCGCGGCGCCGGAGGAACTCCGCGATCGGGCCGATCTCGTGATCCTGTGGTTCTGCGATCCTCAGCGGGTCGTGCCTGGATTCATCGAGCGATTCGTGGCCCCTTCCCTGGAGGGCCAGCCGCGGCAGACGATCGCCGTCGGTCCAGCGCTCCCGCGCCCTCTCGAACCACATCATCGACACCTCGGCATCGCCACCGACGCTGCCGTCGATCTCGCCCGGCTCGTCGAGGCGTTGATCCGTGGCGTCGCGGTCGATGGCGCGACATGCGGCATGGCCACGCTCGCGGCGGCCCGCGAACTGGCCGCTGCAATCGCCGCCGCCCGCACCGTGGCGATCGTGACCGACTGGTCGGCCGACCACGTGGGGCTCGCCGCGTGGAGCACGACGTCGCTCGTGCGAGCGATGGCGCATGTGAAGCCGGCCTTCGAAGTGCCGCTTGGCGACCGCGATGACGACGCGATCGCCGCCTGCAGCTGGAGATATGGCGCGGCCGGGGCGATCGAGCGGGCCGACCGCCGCGGCGGCCGGTTCCTTCCCGCGGAGGCCGACGCCGTGCGGCTGATCGACCACCGCGAGGTGGACTGCGTGATGGTCGTGGGCGAGGCGACCGCCGAGGTCGCGGCGGCGATCGACCGGGCCGCCGGAGCTGTGTCCGTGATCCGACTCGCGGCTGATGCGTCGTCGCTCGGGTCGCTCGCAGCCCACGTGGCCGCGGCGGGAGCGAACGCATGACAGCAACCGCCTCCGACCGGATCGCACTCATCGGCGGCACGATCCACGACCCGGCTACCGGCCGCGACGGCGTCGTCGATGACATCTGGATCGCGGCTGGCTCGATCGTCGCCCGGCCGGCTGATCCACGCGGCTACACGCACATCGACTGCAGGGGCCTCGTCGTCATGCCGGGCGGCGTCGATCTCCACAGCCACGTCGCCGGGCCGAAGGTGGGTTTTGGCCGACGGGTCGCGCCGCATCTCGCCCGCAGCCCCGGCACACCAGCGGCGGTGCCCACGATTCACGCGACCGGCGCGGCCTACGCCGCCCTCGGCTACACCACCGTCTTCGACGCCGCGATCGCCACCTCCGCCGCGGCCATCGCCCACCTCGAACTCGCCGACCTCCCGATCCTCGACAAGGGGATTTACCTGCTCGCGGCCGACGATGCGGCGGTGCTCGACGCGCTCGCCCGGGGCCATGCCCGCGACACCGAGCGACTGGTCGGCGATGCGGTTCGGGCGGGCCGCGGCTGGGCTGTCAAAGTCGCCAATCCAGGCGGTGCGGCGTTCTGGCGACACGGCCGCGGCGACCATCACGACCTCGACGCGGCGATTCCCGGCCACGACCTCACGCCCCGGCGTCTCCTCGAGCGGCTCGCCGACGCGGTGCAGGCGCTGCAGCTGCCGCACCCGCTGCACGTGCACACGGCGAACCTCGGCCTGCCGGGCAACTGGCGGACGCTCCTGGAGACGATGCGATCGCTCGAAGGCCGCCGGGCCCATCTCGCCCACGTGCAGTTCCACAGCTACTCCGGCGGTGACCTCGACGAGGGCACGTTCGGCTCGGGCGTGGCCCCGCTCGTCGAGTTCTTCAACGCCCACGACTCGCTCACGCTCGACGTCGGCCAGATCCTGTTTGGCGAGACGGTGGCGATGACGGGCGATTCGGCCGCGGCCGAGCATCTCGCGCATGCAACCGGCATGCCCTGGATCTCGCACGACCTCCATCTCTCCGGCGGCTGCGGCGTCTTGCCGATCGCCTACAAGGAGAAGAGCCTGATCCACGCCTGGCAGTGGGCGATCGGACTGGAGTGGTTTCTCTGTGCGGCCGATCCCTGGCGGGTGGCGCTCACCACCGACCATCCCAATGGCGCCCACTTCACCGCCTACCCGCACCTGATGGCGCTGCTCGGCGACGCCGCCTTCCGGCGGGCCGCCTTCGCGAGGATTCACCCGGCGGTCCGCTCGCGCAGCCCGCTGAAGGATCTCGACCGCGAGTATTCGCTCCAGGAACTCTGCATCGTGACGCGGGCGGCACCGGCCCGGATCGCAGGGCTCGTGCGGAAAGGCCGGCTCGACCCCGGCGCCGACGCCGACCTCACGCTCTACCGCCCTGACCGCGACCTCGCGCGGATGTTCTCCGTGCCGGCGAAGGTCTTCAAAGCCGGCGTGCTCGTCGCCGAAGACGGCCACCTGCGGGCAACTCCCTCGGGCGGCACGCTCGCCGCCACCTGATCAGGCGGCACCGTCGATCGCCGCGGCGAAGCCGGCGACCATTCGCTCGACGGGAAAAGCCTCGCTCGCCCGCAACCTGGCCGCGGCGCCGAACCTCGCCGCCTCCTCGGGCTTCTCGAGCAGTGTGAACGCCCGCCGCGGAAACTCGCTCTCCGGCAGCGGCGGCACGATCCAGCCCGTCTCGCCGCTCACCACCAGCTGCCGGGCCGCGTCGCTCGCCACCGCCACGGCCGGCACACCCCGCGCCATGGCGTCGAGGATCACGCCGCCGCACGCCGTCGTGCCCGACTGCCAGACGTAGGTCACCTGGCCAAGCAGATCGGCAAGCAGGTCGCAGTGCGGCACCACGAACAGCCGCTCGGCGAGCTGCTGCACGCGGGCCCGGCGCCAGAGCCGCCGCCGCTGCGGGCCGCCGCCGACAAGCACGTGCTGCATGTCCTTGCGAACCACGCCCAGCTGGTCGATGCCCCAGATCAGCCGCTCAAGCCTGGCCTCGGCCACGAGCGGCGAGACGGAGAGCGTCCAGGTGCAGGCGGGGTCGAGGCCGAGCCGCGCGGCGATCGCCGCGCGGGCAGTCCCCGACCCCTCGTCCGCCACGATCCCGGGAATCACCGTCACGATGCGGTCGCTCCGGACACCGAACAGCCGGCATGAGTCGGCCACGCCTTCGGAGGCCGCCACCACGCGATCAACACCCCGGAGCGCGCGGCCTGCCCTCTCGCTGCCCACCGGCATCGCCACATGGGCCACCGTGCGCATCCGCGGACAGACAAGACGGGCCATGGAGGCCAGCGCCGCCTGCCGCCGGCCAAACGAGAGGAGCGTGCCCGCCCCGAGCCGCCGCACAAGACTCACCAGCCGGAGCGTCGCAGCAATGTCGGGTACGGGCCTCCGGCCGATCTCGTGGACGGAAAGACCGGCGGCACGAAGCCGCGCCGCCAGGCTGCCGCCGGCCGAGGTGACCGCCACGTGAACGTTCCGGCCATCCGCCGCGAGCCCGCGGGCGAGCAACTCCACCTGCCGGCCGATGCCGACGGCGTCGAGCCCGCGGACGGCGATCAGGAGCGGCTGGCGGGCTCGGTGCATCGTGCCTGTGAGGCGCGGGCGGCGGCGATGTCGTCGTCGTCGAGCGCCGCGAGGTGCGGAAGATGCCGGAGGTCGCCGTCGAAATCCAGGCCGTAGCCGACGACGAACTTGTCGGGAATCTCGAAGCCGACGAAGTCGGGCTCGATGTCCACTTCCGACCGCCCGGTCTTCCTGAGGAGCACGAGCGATCGCACGCTGGCCGCACCGCGGCGGCGGAGTTCCTGGAGAAGCGCCTTGAGCGTGTGGCCGGTGTCGAAGATGTCGTCCACCAGGAGCACGTCCTGACCGGCAAGATCGGGCAGGAGGTCGAGCCGCAGTTCGAGTTCGCCGGGTCGCGTGGCGGTGCCGCGGTAACTGCTCGCCCAGACCATGCTTACCGTCACCGGCCCCTCGAGCCGGCGGATCAGGTCGGCGACGAGCACGATGCTGCCGGTGAGCACACCGACGACCGTAATGGGTCGGCGGCCGACCTCGCGCTTCACGTCATCGGAGAGCCGGCCGATGCCGGCGGCGAGGTCGTCAGCGGAAAGAAGGATTTCCATCGTGTCGCTATCCTGCGAGTCGTGTACCGCCCCGTGGACCCTGGCGGTGAAACGAGCAGGATACCGGCCAGACGGTCGGCTAGAATAGAGGCCGCTTTCCCCCGCTGGGCCGCTTCCCGAATGCCTCCGCCGCGTGCCCACTGGTCCGTGATCGAGGTCGGCGGGCATCCGTGCGAACTCCACGCCCCCCCCGATCCCCTCGCCGGCCGGGCAATCATCTACCTGCATGGTGTCCGCGAGCGATGGCTGCAGGACATGCCGGCGCTCACGGCCCTCGTTGAGCAGCACCGGCTCCCGGTGATCGCCCCGCGAGCGGGACGCTCGTGGTGGCTCGACCGGATCGTGCCCTCGTTCGACCGCGACATCACGCCGGAACGGTATGTGACCGACACGATCCGCGGCGAGGTCGCGAGGCGGTTCGGCGTGACGCCTCCGGGCATCGCCTTGGTGGGCACGAGCATGGGCGGCCAGGGAGCGCTGCGGATCGCGTATCGGCACCCGGTGCTGTTTCCGGTGGCTGCCGCGATCGCGCCGGCGATCGACTTCCACCAGGCGATGCGGCAGGCGGGCGACCGCGACGACGGCGACTACTACGACACGCTCTGGCAGCTCTACGGCGATGTCGAGCGGGCCCGGCAGGACACCGCGATCCTCCACGTGCATCCGCTCAACTGGCCGCGGCATCAGTGCTTCGCCAGCGACCCGGACGATCTCCACTGGCACGACGGCGCCGCGCGGCTCCACAGCAAACTGGTGGCGCTCGGCATCCCGCACCGAGCGCTGCTCGAGCCACGGGGCGGAGGCCACAGCGTCGAGTATTACGACAAGGTCGCCGGCGACGTGATCCGATTCGTGCTCGACGCGCTCGACCAGGAGTCGCGACGGCTGGCGTGAGGGCCGCCCCAACGCTCGCGCGCCCGAGGCCTTACGGCCTACGGCTTTCACGATCCCGTCCAAGCCCAACGCCGTACTACGCGTCACACGTGATCCTGAGGCGTTCCTGCGGCGGCGTCACTCCGTCAGGAAGCCCCGAGCGGGAGCGAGGGGATCACGCGTGGCGGCGGCGAACGACGCGTGCCGATCCGCGGAGCCGTTCCCGTCGCTTCCGCTCCGGGCTTTGAGGGTTCCGTGGACAACGCGCGAGGATCACGTGCGACGCGTATCAGGCGTGGGATGCGGCCGCAACAACCGCCGCGATACGTCAACGCCCCTACGTGCCCGGCACGCGGGGCGGCGTCAGCGGCCGCGGCCCACCACCGCCGCCCAGAAACCCTCCGGGCCGCCCGCCCCCGCCGCCACCGCCACCACGAATCTGATCGAGATCGATGAACCGCGCATCCTCCACGTCCACCCGATTGAGCGCCCGCCAGTAGAGGATCTTGCCGGCCGATGCCGTGGACGGCTGCGAACCGGCCTTGAGCTGACGGAAGAGCTGCGCGTCGCTGCGGCCGTCACCCTCGAAGACGAGCAGGTCCTTGGCCTCGCTCCACGTGAGCCGGGCGCTCCGCGCGGTGAACGACTCCCCCTCGACGAGCACGTTCCCGCCGGCGCCGAGTTCGATGCTCGAACGCTGGCGGCCGGGCATCGGGGGCGCCTGACCGACCCCGAGCACGTCGCAGTCGATCGTCACCACGCCCTCGGGCAGGCCGCCAGCCGCATGGGGGTCGAGCGTATCGCCCCGCCGCGCGATCGGACCCCAGATCGCCTCGACCCGCTGGTGAAACTCCATCGACCGCCGGTGGAGGTTCCCCCGCAGGCCCTTCTGGAAATCGACTCCGAGATACGTCAGTTCGTTCGCCCGACGCGTGGCGGCGACGGGCTGTGCCGCGACGGGCTGTCCCTGTGGACCTGCCGGCATCGACATCTGCGGCGGCTGTCCGGCACGCGTGCTCGTCAATCGACCGGGGCCCGATCCCGTCACGTCGCCGCTGAGGCGGTCGATCACGAGATCGCGGACGAAGAGCTGCTCGGTCGACTTCTCGCCGGCGTCGTCCACCGACTCGCTCTCGAGCTTCACCCCGGCACCGCAGGCGATCTTCGCCACGTCGGGCTGCTTGCCCCCACGCGGCGACTCGCCCCCTGCAAACTCGAACGGCCGGTCGAAGATCACGTCGAGGGAGCCCGACCGCAGTTCGGCCGCAGCCCCCTTCGCGATCACCGTGTCGATGAACCGCGCCTTCTGGCCGTCGAAGTCGAGCCGCCCCTGCCAGGTGACATCGAGCCTGCCGGGCGGGCCCTGAGGAGCGGCGGGCGGCGAGCCGCCGGTCATGCTGAACGATTCGAGGGCTCCAGCCCCGGCGGCCATCGGCAGCGACAGCCGGCCCGCACCGTCCACGGTGAGCCGATTGTGACCGCGGTCGAACTCGACCATCGGCCCTTCGAGGTCGATGCCCCTGCCCTTCACCATGGCCGGCCGGCCCGAGACGATCGCCTTGGCGTCGGGCCCCGTGGCCCGGGTGAGCTGCATCTGGTCGCCGCGAATCTCCACGCCCGGCTCCGCCTCCGCTCCCGGTGCCGGCGGCACGAGCGGCTGCTCGACGAGGTGCACCTGGCCTTCCATCGACATCTCGTCCACCTCGTTGCCCTTGGCCGCGAGCGTCACTTTGCCACGGACGAGCGACGCGGTGGCGATCATCTTGCCGCGGGTCCGAGGCGGAGCTGCCTGCGACGGTGGCGCGGCGCCAGGACCGACCGCCGGCGGGGCGGCCGCCGATGCCAGCGCCGGCGGCGGGGGCTGATTCGGAGCAGGTGCGGTGGAACCCGCGGGAACGGCAGCCGCAGACGGGGTTGGTTCAACGGTCCGGAACCAGAGCTCGAGTCGGTCGGTCCGCGTGGCCACCTCTTCCGCGTCGGCCTCCACCATGCCGCGGGCGAGCAGCCGCGACGGCCGCACGCCGGAGAGGTCCGGCCCGGCGGCGGGATCGGCCTTCGCGGGCCGCTGTCCCTTCACCACATCGAGCCAGAGGTGCATCTCGGCGGCCGACAGCCGACCCTGCGTCTCGACGGTCACGTCGGCGTCGCCCGCCAGCGACACCACGTGGCCGTCGCCATCGGGCCGCATCCGGAGCCACTGCTGCCACCGTGCCTGCGCCGGCGGCGACTTCTCCGAACGCATGCGGATCCAGCCGGGCCCCACGGCCATGAGCGTGCCGGGGTCGCCGGGCCCGCCGGGCATGTAGTCGATCTTCCGGGCCTCCATCTCCGTACCCTTGGCGACGAGCGACACCGGCTCCTCGCCGTCCAGCAGGATCCGCCGCGTGGCGATCTCGTAGCCGAGCCGGGCGGCGCGGGCCTCCAACTGGGCGCCGGTCGAGCGGGCCACCACGGGCGCGCCCTTGGCCTGAATCTCCACCGGCTCGAGGCCGCCGCGGGCCGACGCCGCCGCGCCGTTCGCGGCCGCTTTCGGCTTGCGTGCCAGCACGATCGCCAGCAGGTCGCACGAGAGCTGCTCGGTGGCGCCGTCGGGTGCGGCGCGGATCACGTCGACGTGTTCCTCGAGGGTGATCACGTTGGCCGACACGTTCATGCACAGCGCGCCGCGGCAGGTGACGAGCACGGGCGGCGAGGCTGGCTGGCCGTCGGCGGTGGAAGGCGCGGCGGCGTCGGCCGGCGTCGCGCCGGGCAGCATGCCGCCGGCCACACCTTCGATCCGCATCTTCACGTCGCGATCAAGCCGGATCGAATCGACGCCGCCGATGTTGGGCCCCTTGTCGCCGGGACCTGCGCCGCGGGCGGGGCCGCCGCCACCTGGTCGAGGCCTCAGCCGGGCCACGAGCCCGCGGCCGCTTCCGCTCGAGCGGCCATAGCGAAACTGCACCATCTCGCCGGTGCGCACCTCGAGTTCGTCGAGTTCGATGTCGCGGGTGACGATCTCCACGTCATCCTCGGCCTCGGGCGACGTGGGCGTGCCCCGGATCGTCACCTGGCCGCGGAGGCTGCCGCCGATCAGCCGGGCGAGCCGCCCCTGCCGGAGGTCGAGCGGCTCGTCGAACTCGAGCACGGCGCCCTGCGGAGCCCGCAGCACCATGGTGCGGCCCGGCTGGCCGTCGGCGGCCACGCGATTGCGGTCCGGCAGCACGACGAGCGTGCAGGGCACGAGATTCACACGGCCGTCCGGCAACGAGTGATAGTCCTTGAAGAGCAGCCGCATCTGCCGGCTCTCGAGCATGATCGGATTCTCGCGCTCCCACGAGCCGGGCGGAAACACGTCGCCGAGGGCCGCCAGCCGCTGGTCGGCGCGGGCGCGGATCGCCGCGGCCTCCTCCGGCGTCATCTCCAGGGCCGTCGTGGTGTCGCGGACCCGCGGCTCAACGATCGGCACGACGGCAAGCCGGTAGAAGCCCGCCGCCGCCAGGGCGACGAGGAACACCCGCAGCGTGCGTCCCAGTCGATGTTCCATCGCCGTGTCACCGCCGCTGCATGGTCAGGCCCGCTGGGCCGTGTAGCCGGCCACGACGGCATCCCAGCCGCCGCGCGCCCCGAGCAGTCGCTCGATCAGTTCGCGAACGGCGCCGCGGCCACCGGGAAGCGTCGTCACCACCGCCGCGGCGCGACGGAGCTCCGCACACGCGTCGGCCACCGCCGCGCCCACGCCGCACCGTGCCACGACGGGCAGATCGGGCAGGTCGTCGCCGAGGAACGCCGTGTCTTCCCAGGAGAGCCCGCATTCCGAGATCACCTCGGTGGCGGCGGCGAGCTTGTCGTCGATGCCCTGCCGCAGGATCTCGATGCCGAGTTCCGCGGCCCGCCGCTCCACCACCCGGCTCGACCTGCCCGTGATGATCCCGGCGCGAAGCCCGGCCCGCCGCCAGGCCCGCAACGCCAACCCATCGCGGATGTGGAAGGTCTTCGACTCACCCCCCTGGTCGTCGTAGGTCACGCCACCGTCGGTGAGCACGCCATCCACGTCGAGCAGCAGCAGCTGCACGCGGGCGAGGCGACGATCGAGGTCGGCGGGGTTCATGGCGGGAATCCGGACGGGAGACACCTCAGGCCGCCGCGGCCTGTCGCGGCGCGGCGAGCAGCTCGGGGGGCACGAGGCCGACGAGATCGACGATGTCCACGAGCCCGACGGGACGGCCGGCTTGATCCAGCACCGGCAGTTCGCTGAGCCGACGCGCCTCCAGGATCGTCACCGCGTCACGGAGCCGCGTTCCCACCGGCAGCGTCGTCGGCCGCGCGGTCATCACCCGGCCGATCGGCTCGTCGAGCGCCGCGTCGTGCCGCCGCTCGAAGAGTCGCGCGAGGTCGCTGTCGGTGAAGATGCCGGCGAGCGATCCCTCGTCGTCGAGGATCATCACGGCGCCGGTGCGGCGGGCCGGCAGCGGGCGGGCGAACACCGCGCGAACGGTGTCGGCGGGGCGGGCCACCCGGCATTCGACCAGCGGCCGCATCACGTCCTCGACGAGCATCAACTGCCGGCCGAGGCTGCCGCCGGGGTGGCGGGCGGCGAAGTCTTCGGCAGTGAACTGCCGCAGGCTGCTGGTGACGAGGGCGATCGCGTCGCCAAGGGCGAGCATCAGCGACGTGCTCGTGCTCGGTGCGAGCCCCAGGGCGCAGGCCTCGCGGAGGGCGCCCGTGGCCACGACCACGTCGGCGGCGCGGCCAAGCGCACTGTCGGCCCGACCGGTGAGCGCCACGATGCCCACGCGGCGGGCGGCGAGGTGCGGCAGCAGCCGGGTGATCTCCTCCGTCTCGCCCGACTGCGAGAGCGCGAGCACGACGTCGTCGGCCCGCAGCGCGCCGAGGTCGCCGTGCAGCGCCTCCGCGGGGTGGAGGAAGTGGCTCGGGGTGCCGGTGGAGGCGAGGGTGGCGGAGATCTTCCGGGCCACGAGCCCCGCCTTGCCGATGCCGGTCACCACCACGCTCCCGGAGCAGCCGAGGATCATCCGCACGCCTCTGCAGAAGGAGGCGTCGAGGGCGTCGGCGGCGCGAAGCACCGCCTGCCCCTCGGCCCGGAGGATGTCGCGCCCATGCGCGAGAATGCCGTCGTCGTTGAGGTCGTCCATGGCCGCACCGGAGACGTGGAGTCCGCGCGGACTCCCCGCGCGGGGGCGGGATGGTAGGACGTCTGCGCAAGCCACGCAACGCAGGTTTTCGCGTTGCTCCACGGCACCCTCAAAGCCCGGAGCGGAAGCGACGGGAACGGCTCCACGGATCGCGAAAACGTCGCTCGCCGCCGCCACGCTCTATCCCTTCGCTCCCGCTCGGGGCTTCCTGGCGGAGTGACACCGCCGCAGGCACGCCTCAGGAGCACGTGTGACGGGTACGAACCCGGGCGGACCGTCAGCCCCCGGCGTATCGCTTCGCCATGTCGGCCAGCGTGATGCACTTGATCTTGCCGGCGTTGCCGGCCTGACCAAACTGCACCATCCGCTCGGCGCACACCTTCTTCATGGCCTCGCGGGACGGCTTGAGATAGTCGCGGGGGTCGAACTTGTCGGGCGTCTCGGCGAGCACCTTGCGGATCGCGCCGGTGATCGCCATTCGGCAGTCGGTGTCCACGTTGATCTTCCGCACGCCGTGCTTGATCCCCTTCTGGATCTCCTCCACGGGCACGCCCCAGGTCTGCGGCATCTTCCCGCCGAACTTGTTGATGATGTCCTGGAGTTCCTGCGGCACGCTCGACGAGCCGTGCATCACGAGGTGGCAGTTGGGGAGCTTGGCGTGGATCTCCTCGATCCGCTTCATGGCCAGCACGTCGCCGTCGGGCTTGCGGGTGAACTTGTAGGCCCCGTGGCTCGTGCCGATGGCCACGGCCAGTGCATCCACGCCCGTGGCGGCCACGAACCGCGCCGCCTCGTCGGGATCGGTGAGCAGCTGGTCGTGCGAGAGCTTGCCGGTCGCACCGTGGCCGTCTTCGGCCTCGCCCTCGCCGCTTTCGAGCGACCCGAGGCAGCCGAGCTCGCCCTCCACCGACACGCCCTGCCGGTGAGCGAGCGTGACCACTTCCTTCGTGACCTTCACGTTGTAGTCGAAGTCGGCCGGGCTCTTGCCGTCTTCCTTGAGCGAGCCGTCCATCATCACGCTGGTGAAGCCGTTGTCGATCGCGCTCTGGCAGGTGACCGGCGAGTTGCCGTGGTCCTGGTGCATGGCGATGGGGATCGACGGATAGAGTTCGGCCGCGGCGAGCATCAGGTGGCGGAGGTAGTTGTCCTGGCTGTAACTGCGGGCGCCCCGCGAGGCCTGCACGATCACGGGCGAGTCGGTTTCCTTCGCCGCCTCCATGATCGACTGGATCTGCTCCATGTTGTTGACGTTGAACGCGGCGAGGCCGTAGCCGTGTTCGGCGGCGTGGTCGAGCAGGATCCGCATGGGGACGAGGGGCATCGCAGGTTCTCCGGAGGCGGGTAGGCGGGGGCCGTCTGGCCGACGGCGGCGGCGATCATAAGGGAAAAGCAGGCGTGGTAGAATCCCCGCATCCACCTGAGCGAACCCGGGATTCTTCACTCCCCATGGACGTCCGCCCCGTCACCGACCCGATCCGCGGGTTTCTCTACGTGACCGGCGGCTGGGCCTGCCTGGGACTGGCGGCGCTCGGTGCCGTGCTGCCGATCCTGCCGACGACGCCGTTCGTGCTCCTGGCGAGCTGGTGCTTCTACCGGGGATCGCCGCGGATCCATGCCTGGCTGCACCGTTCGCGGACGTTCGGCCCCACGCTCGACGACTGGCAGCACTACCACGGCATCCGGCGGTCGCTGAAGCACCGGGCGATCGTGATGGTGCTCGCCGTGGTGGCGGTGAGCCTGTTCCTCAACAGCCTGACCTGGTGGCTGCGGTGGGCGTTCCTCGCCGCGGTGGCCGTCGGGCTCTACGTGATCTGGTCGGTGCCCACACTCCCCGACGACGCCCCGAAGGCGCCGCGAACCATCAGCGGGTGAGCGGCCGATCGGCCGGTACGCCCGTCCTTCCGAGCGACCTCCCCACGGACTCGACACCCCCTATTTCGACTATGCTTCTCGGGGTCGATTGACTTAGCCCCATACTGCCGTGCATTCATCAAACCACAACTGACGGCGTGAAACCGCAACGTAGTTACTTGCCATGATGCACCTGATCACAAGACGCTCTCTGGTTCTCGCACTTCTATGGACAGTGCTGGCTGCCCACCTGTGCGGTGCGGTTGCTTTCTTCGTTACGGAAGCCTTTCGGCATCAATGGACGCCCCGGTGGTGGACAGAGATGGTGATCCTCGCAGTGACCCTTGCATTCGTCTGCATGGGTTTCAGGAACGAATACTCCGCCAATGCGTTCCGGATCTTGCCTTACATAGGCCTCATTTATCAAGTTGCATCCTGCATCGCGTTGGTCTATCTCTTCATGAACATTCCCGTGGAATCGAAACCAAACTTGTCACTTTTCGGCAGCTTCGTGCCTTGGTTATTCGCTATCGTCATGGCTTTCATGGTGCTTTGGATTTTTCCTTCTTTCCGTCTTGGCCAGATAGCAACAACCGCCTTCGTGATGGCCGGAGGCACCATGCTTCTGCTCTTGGTTACAAAATACGTCGTATCGAAGGGCGACCTATCACCTGAAATCCTCGTTGGCGAGGTGACTATTCTCTGCGGCGTTGGTGTTTCAGGCTTTCTGTCGCATCGGTTTTTCGGCTGAATCGCTGTGGCTCTCGCAACGTGGCTGCGGTGGGCGTTCCTCGCCGCGGTGGCCGTCGGGCTCTACGTGATCTGGTCGGTGCCCACACTCCCCGACGACGCCCCGAAGGCGCCGCGAACCATCAGCGGGTGAGCGGCCGATCGGCCGGGACCGTGGCGGTTTGCGTGACGACCTGACCGGCGTCGAGCTCGGCGACGAGGTCCTGCAGATCGACCGGCTTGACGGCGAACTGGCCGATGTACGGCCGCGTGTAGGCAAACAGCACGACGAAGCAGCAGCTGATGCCCACCGACACCATGCCCAGGGCCATCCGTCGGGCCCGCCGCGATTCGGCATGAATCAGCCCCACGCCCAGGAGCGTGAGGATGGCGAGGATGCCCACGATGCCCCAGCGGGCCGGCGGCGGACGCGTGGCCGCGATCCGCAGCCGAGTCTCGCGGGCCGTGGCGGCCTGCTTGTAGAGGTCGTGGAGCTCGGTCTGAAGAGGACCGTCGGGAAGCGCGTGGATCGCCGTGCGGAGTTCGCGGATCGGGCCCGCCGTCACCCGGGGCGTGAGCAGGTGGGCCAGCTGCGGCCACTCGGTGTCCACGGTGAAGGCGACCGCGTCGCGGAGCGCCGAGTGCAGGCCCGCCGCTTCGGCAGGCGGCGCATCCTCGATCGACTCGGCCATCTCGCGATAGGCGGCGGCCTCCGTGCGGGCCGATTCCTCGGCGAGGCTGTGCTGCTCCCACACCGGGATCGCGATGAACGAGATCAGAAGCCCGAAGGCGAGGCCGATCTGCGCCGGCACCTCCGCTTCAAAGCGGCCGAGTTTCTGTCCCGTCCGGCCCGCGATCCAGGGCACCAGCCAGCGGTGCACCACATAGGCCAGGGCGCCCCAGTAGGTCAGCAGAAAGAGCACCATCAGCGGCATGGGCAGCGCGAGCAGGTTGTCGAAAAAGGCGGGCAGTCGCGTGATCATCACACTCCTCCGGAGACGGAACGCACGGGCGGGCCGCGGAGGCTAGCGACCGCGAAAACCGCCTGAAAGGCCGGTTTGGCGTGTCGCCTCGCCTTCCCATCCCTCGCCGAACGCGCCGGTCAGCCAGACGAAAAAGCCTCGGGAAGGACTCTTTTCACAGACCGTCAGTGCTCGAGCGTGGCGTCGGGCTCGGGGAGCCAGTGCGTGAGAATCGCACCCACCACCGCATAGGCGCCGGCCACGGCGGCGCCCGCCAGGGCGATCCGCACCGGATCGGGAGGCGTGGC
>JAGWWA010000136.1 GCA_018970605.1 Planctomycetota bacterium
GAGCGGGAGCGAGGGGATCGTGCGTGGCGGCGGCGAGCGACGCGTGCCGATCCGCGGAGCCGTTCCCGTCGCTTCCGCTCCGGGCTTTGAGGGTTCAGTGGAAAACGCGCGCGGATCAAGTGTGCCGCGTATTACGCTTCCTGTGGCCTTGCCGTGCGCCTCACGGCGTTACGCTTCCTGCGGCCTCAGGAAGCCCAATCGCGTCAGCGATGGGGGGATGCCGTCACTCCCGCGGCGGCTCGACGCTTCCCGTCGGAGGGGTGAGCGTTCCACAAAGCCCTTCACGTTCCCGACCATCCAGGCAGGCTACTCGCCTTTTTCACCCAGGCGGCGAACTGCGCCTCGTCGAAGGTCTCGTCGTCGTGGATATGGAGGTAGCGAGCGTCTCCGCTCTTGGCACTGACGGGGGGCATCGGCCGGAGCGACGTGCCACGGAAGAACGCCACTTTGATGTATTTCGTGAACACGTGGATGCCGAGGAACCAGCCGCGGCCCTCGACGCCGTAGAGCGGAGAGTTCCACTTCACGGCCTTTCGCACTCCGGGCACCGTTGCCGCGATGATGGCGTCGAGCCGGCGGCCGACGTCCCGCTTCCAGCCGGGCATGGCCGCAATATAGGCCTGCACGGGAGCGTCGCCATCGGCCTTCGCGATCTGCGGATTGCCGCCGGCAAGCAGTTTCGGCTTGCCCGCCGTCCGCGCGGCTGGCGGCTTCGCTCGTCGTGGTCGGGAGCCCGATGGTTTTGCCTTGGCCATGACTCGCTCAGCATGGTGGTCGAGGAAAGCGGCGTCAAACGCGATCGGCCTGGGGTGCTGTCGAGGTGTTTCCCTCGTGCGATTGGCTGGATAGAAAGGGCTCTGGTTTTGCGGCCGGGTTGAACGTGGTCTGCTTGCCCGGGACACTGACGTCTTCCACGCTTCCCGGCCGGAGACACCCTTGCCAGCCACCAACCGCATGCCCGACGTGCTGCTTTCATCGGCCACCCTGGCGGCGGTGCCCACGGCGAACGACGGCCTTGGGCCGCCGGCCACACCCCGAGCGCCTCGCCGGGCAGGGAGCGGTCTGTGACAGGCTCCCGTCCGCCCTCGCTCGCCGCGCACCTGGCCGCGCTCACCAGCCGTCTCGATGGCGAGGTGACGTGTGACGATCTCGCCATCACCGCCTATTCGACCGACGCCTCGGAATACCAGGAGCGGCCTCTGGCCGTGGCCTTCCCGAAGTCAGAGGCGGATGTTCGCGAACTCGTGCGGTTTGCCGGCGAGCACCGTGTGGGCCTGATCCCGCGTGGGGCGGGAACGTCGCTGGCCGGCCAGGTGGTCGGCAACGGCATCGTCGTCGATCTCGGACGGTATCTCAACCAGATCGTGTCGCTCGATGTCGCCCGCCGCCGCGTCCGCGTTCAGCCGGGCGTGGTCCGCAACGACCTCAACCGGTATCTGGCGCCGCACGGCCTCTTCTTCGGGCCGGAGACGTCGACCGCCAACTGGGCGATGCTCGGCGGGATGGTCGGCAACAACTCGTGCGGATCCAACTCCATAGCCTACGGTTCGACCCGCGATCACCTGGTGTCGGCCCGGGGTTTCCTAGCAGACGGCAGCGAGGTCACGTTCGGGCCTCTCGGACCGCTCTACGTCGAGGCCAAGCGGCTTGCGGCCGATTCGCTGGAGACGCGGATTTACCGTGAGATCGCCGACATCCTCGGCGACGAGGGCAACCGTCGGCTCGTCCGCGACTCGTTCCCACGGCCCGAGGTCACCCGCCGCAACACCGGCTACGCCCTCGACGCCCTGATGCACTCGTCGTACTTCGATCCCGACGTGAAAGACGACTTCAACATGTGCCGGCTGATAGCGGGTTCCGAAGGAACGCTCTTCATGGGCGTCGAGTTCGAGCTCAACCTGCTCCCGCTGCCGCCCCCCGCAGCACTCCTGGTGGTTCACTGCCGCACGGTGGATGAGGCGCTGCGGGCCGCCGTCGTGGCCATGCGGCATCGGCCGACGGGCTGCGAACTGATCGACGACAAGATTCTCGAGTGCACGAAGGCCAATCTCGAGCAGTCGCGGAACCGCGACTTCGTGGTCGGCGATCCCGGGGCCGTGCTGGTGGTGGAACTCCGCCACGACTATCGGCCCACGCTCGAACTGCTGCTCGGGCGGCTTGAGAGCGACCTGCGGGCGGCGGGGCTCGGCTACGCCTATCCCCTGCTCTTCGGAAGCGATGGCGACAAGGTCTGGGAGCTGCGTCGGGCCGGACAGGGCCTCGTCAACAACGTGCCGGGTGACGCCAAACCTCGAGAGATCGTCGAAGACACCGCCGTCGCGGTCGAGGACCTGCCCGCCTACATCGCCGAGTTCGACCGGCTGCTCGCGGAGAAGTATGGCATCGACTGCATCCACTATGCCCACGCTGGTGCCGGCGAGCTGCACCTGCGGCCGTTGTTCGATCTCCACTCGCCGGCCGGCCTGAGGATGTTTCGCGACGTGGCCACCGACGTGGCGGCGCTCGTCAAGAAATACCGCGGCTCGCTCAGCGGCGAGCACGGCGACGGCCGGCTCCGGGGTGAGTTCATCCGTTCGATGGTGGGCGAAGCCTGCTACGAGCTGTTCGTCCGCGTGAAACGGGCGTTCGACCCGCAGGGAATTTTCAACCCACGCAAGATCGTCGACACGCCGCCGATGGACACGTCCCTGCGGATCATTCCCGGCGAGGCGCCGCCGCGGCACGAGACACTCTTTCGTTTCGCCGACACCGGCGGCGTCTTGCGGGCGGCAGAGAAGTGCACCGGCGTGGGGCAGTGCCGCAAGTCGCACCACGCCGGCGGCACGATGTGCCCGAGCTACATGGCGACGCGGGACGAGGCCGACACCACCCGCGCCCGCGCCAACGTGCTCCGGCAGGCGCTCGCCGGCACGCCCTCCGATGCGAATCCCTGGAGGCGGCCCGAGATCGCCGAGGTGATGGACCTCTGCCTTTCGTGCAAGGCCTGCAAGAGCGAGTGTCCGTCGAACGTCGACATGGCGCGGCTCAAGGCCGAGTGGCAGCAGCACTGGCACGACGCCCATGGCGTGCCGCTGCGGGCCCGGCTCGTCGCTGGTTCCGCCGCGATGCTTCGCCGGGCGGCGGTGGTGCCCTGGGCCTACAACCTCATGGTCCAGGCGCCACTGGTGTCGCAGATGGTGAAGCTGGCGGCAGGCTTCGCACTCGGGCGATCGTTGCCCACGCTGCCGCGAACGACACTCTCGGCGTGGCTCCGACGGCATGCGCCGTGCGGGCCGGCTCCGAACGGCCGCGTCCACTTGTTTGTGGACGAGTTCACCGACACGCTGGACGCCGACATCGGCATCAAGGCGGTGGAACTGCTCGAGGCCCTCGGCTACGAGGTCGTGGTGCCGCGGCATGTGGACAGCGGTCGGGCCCAGCTCTCCACGGGCCTCATCCGCGCAGCCCGCGATCTGGCGACGACGAATGTCGAACTCCTCGCCCCTGTGATCAGCGACGAGGCGCCGTTGGTGGGCATCGAGCCGTCGGCGATCCTCTCGTTCCGCGACGAGTATCCCGACCTTGTGCCCGAACCGCTCGCAGATGCGGCCCGGAGGTTGGCGGGCCGAACGCTGCTCATCGACGAGTTTCTCGCCCGCGAGGCCCGACGCGGCCGGATCACTGCTGACGCCTTCACGTCCGTGCCGCGGCGGATCGCTCTCCACGGCCACTGCCACCAGAAGGCGTTGTCGTCGGTGACCGATTCGGCGGAGATCCTCGCCCTGCCGCGGAACTACTCGGTGGAGACGATTCCCAGCGGCTGCTGTGGGATGGCGGGCTCGTTCGGCTATGGCCACGAACATTATTCGATCTCGATGAAGATTGGCGAACTGGTGCTCTTTCCATTCGTGCGGGCGGCGGAGCGGCTGACGCTGATCGCAGCGCCCGGGACCAGCTGCCGCCACCAGATCGCCGACGGCACGGGTCGGCGGGCGCTGCACCCCGTGGAGATCCTCCACGCGGCGCTCGCCACACCGCCAGGTGGGAGTGCGCGAGCGAGGCTGTGAGCGGGCGCCCCGACCTGGGCCTGAAGCGATCGGGACGCAGTGTTCGCCACCCGTGATCGGGTATTCTCGGCGGCCACCGGAGAAGACGCATGCCGAAGTCCACCGCCCCAACCACCATCGTCTGGTTTCGCAGCGACTTGCGGCTCGATGACAATCCGGCGCTGCTGGCGGCGGCGGGGCGCGGGGCCGTCGTGCCCGTGTTCATCTGGGCACCAGACGAGGAGCATCCATGGGAGCCGGGTGCGGCCTCGCGGTGGTGGCTGCATCAGTCGCTCGAGCGGCTGGCGGCGGACCTGGCCAAGGCGGGCGCACCGCTCGTGATCCGCAAGGGTCCTTCGCTCGCCGCGTTGCGGGCCGTCGCGAAGGAGACCGGCGCGACCCACGTCGCCTGGAACCGTCGCTACGAGCCGGCCGTGATCGCCCGCGACACCGCGATCAAGAAGGCGCTGATGGATGACGGCCTCGTGGCCGAGAGTTCCAACGGCTCGCTCCTCTTCGAGCCGATGCGGGTGGCCACGAAGGAGGGAAAGCCGTATCAGGTGTTCACGCCCTTTTGGCGGGCGCTGCTCGCGAAGGAGGAGCCCGCGGAGCCGGTGGCCGCTCCGCGGCGACTGCGGGGCGTCGAGCGATCGCTGAAAAGCGTGGCGATCGAGTCGCTCGATCTTCTTCCCACGATCGACTGGGCCGCGACGATGCGGAAGACGTGGACGCCCGGCGAGATGGGGGCCGGAAAGCGGCTCGATCGCTTTCTCGAGAAGGCGCTCCAGGGCTATGCGGTCGGCCGCGACCGCCCCGATCACGATGGCACGAGCAGTCTTTCGGCCCACCTCCACTTCGGCGAGATTTCACCGCGGCGGGTCTGGCACGGTGTTCGCGAGGCGGTGGGTGGCAAGCCCGCGGTGAAGATCACGGCCGGCGGTCCCGAGGCCTATCTCCGTGAGCTCGGCTGGCGGGAGTTTGCCAATCATCTGCTCTATCACTTTCCCCACACGGCAAACGCCCCGCTGCGGGCCGACTATGCCAGGTTTCCATGGGCGAATGACCCGGTCGGTCTTCGTGCCTGGCAGAAGGGACGCACGGGCTTTCCGATCGTCGATGCCGGCATGCGGCAGCTCTGGGCGACCGGCTGGATGCACAACCGTGTGCGGATGATCGTGGCGAGTTTTCTCGTCAAAGACCTCCGCATCACGTGGCTGGAGGGTGCGAAGTGGTTTTGGGACACGCTCGTGGACGCCGATCTGGCCGCCAACACGCTCGGCTGGCAGTGGGCGGCGGGCTGCGGGGCCGACGCGGCGCCGTACTTCCGGATCTTCAATCCCACCAGCCAGCAGGAGAAGTTCGATCCGGATGGCGAGTACGTCAAGCAGTGGGTTGGTGGCGATCGTAACTACCCCGAGCCGATCGTGGACCACGCGGAGGCACGAAAGCTGGCGCTCGAAGCGCTGAAGGTGGTGTCGGGCAAGGTGTGAGGTCGGCGCTCCACGCCGCCGTCGCGCCCCACAGAAGCCCGACGCCGTGAGGCGCGGGCAGAACAGTCGCGGCGTCTAGAGCGCGTCTGAGATACGTGTATCAACGGCTCGGGGGCGGCAAAAGTCTCCGCTTCGCGGTCCTTCGGATTGTCGCCGGGGCGAGGATACGCCCAAGGCTCCTCGAGCGTTCGCCGACCCCCTCGCCTACCCG